>CAZNMB010000384.1:0-2500 GCA_964574095.1 uncultured Dehalococcoidia bacterium | reverse complement strand
TAGCTCTCGTCGCCGAAATGGACCGTCACCGGCACGACGGTGATGCCCAGCTCTTCAGCGACGTGCGCGGGTATGTCGGCCGCGCTGTCGGTAACAATCTTCACCGCCATCCGCATCCCTCCGTGGTGGGCCGTGGCGCAGTCAGGCCAGAGCCCGGGCGCATGTGTAGCGTGCAGCTTTCTTACACGACGCCGGGCCGTTTGTCAAGAGCAAGTCACGGGCGGGTAGTGGGTTGTTTCGAGGGGAGGGGAAATGGGCCTTTGTCAAGTGGGGAATAGTGGGATCGTCCCACTTGACACCATGTGGGACACGTGATATCATGACGCCATGATGAGAACCAGGATAATCAGAGACACAAATTTTGAGATGGTGGCAGATAGCGTGAAGCCAGACGCCAAGAAGCGTGTGCTGCTGCCCGCGGTCGCGGTGGCTGAGGGTGTCACCTACCACATATACCACAATAGCTACGGGCAGATTGTGCTGGACCCGCAAGTGACTATCCCCGCCTACGAAGCCTGGCTGTTCAACAATCCCGAAGCGTTGGCTTCGGTGAAACTGGGACTACTGGAATCAGCGCAGGGCCGAACCAAGAGCCTTGGCTCGTTTGCCGAGTACGCTGAAGATGAATCGTGAGCTAGTCTTCACGGATATCGCGGTCCAAGAGTACGCACGACTACAGAGCAATCCCGCAAGAGAAGGTGTCTTCAAGCAGGTACGGAAGACACTGGGTCTTCTGGAAACAGATACACGCCATCCGTCCCTACAAGCCCACGAGTACAGTTCCCTGAGTGGTGCCAACGGTGAGAGAGTGTGGGAAGCGTATGCCCAGCAGAATACGCCAGCAGCGTGTCGGGTGTTCTTCCACTACGGGCCCGACAGGACTGCAAAGGGGAAACGCATACCAGTCATCACGATTTTCGCCATCACACCCCATCCGTGATGGCTGGGTGTTCCGAGTCGGCGAGAGCAACGAGTCCCTCAAGCGCCCACAGATGATCGGCCACCCCTGCTGCCATCGCAGGGGTCACACCGATCGTCCTGTGCACCCTGGCGAAGTTGAAGTACATGTAGCGCAGGGCGAGGACATGTTCTCGGTCATTCGGCAGGTAGCACGGATTGAGTTGCCTTCCATGATGGCGGGATGGCCCGCTGACGCCCCTCTACGGGCCGCGCGCCGTCCGGGGCGGCCGAGCGGTCACTGGCGAATGTCACAGTTTCTCAAGATTTCTGCTCCCGGTTTTATGACTTCGTCATCCAGGCCCGCTATCATGCGCAAAGGGGCGGCAGGCCCCCCGACACGCGCAGAAGGGAGATGATCGAATGACGGACGGCTCAGACGTGGTCCGAGAGCGCAAGTTCACGAGTCTTCGCAGATGGAACGCGGCGATGTGCGTGCTGCACGTCGCTCAGGCAGGGGTCATACTCGCCCTCAGCAACGATTTCACCGTGACGCTCACTACTTCGTTCCTGAAGTGGCTGCCCGGCGCGGCGGCGCCCGAGACCGGAACCGAAGGCATCTATGATATTCGCGTCGGGCCGGTGGTAGCCGTCTTCCTGCTGATATCGGCCCTCGCGCACTTCGTCATGGCGTCGCCCTTCGGGTATTCATGGTACGTGCGCAACCTCAAGAAGGGGATCAACTACCTCCGGTGGTACGAGTACGCCCTGAGCGCGTCGCTCATGGTGGTGCTCATCGGCCTGCTCAGCGGGATCTTCGACGCGCCCAGCCTCATCATGCTATTCGTGCTCACCGCGGCGATGAACCTCTTCGGGCTGATGATGGAGCTGCACAACCAGAATACCGAGAAGACGGACTGGACGTCCTTCATCTACGGCTGCATCGCCGGCATCGTCCCGTGGGCTATCATCGCGTGGTACTTCTTCGCCGCCTTCACCTCGGCGGACGGGACGATTCCCACGTTTGTCTACTACATCCTGGCCTCGCTATTCGTGCTGTTCTTCAGCTTCGCCGTAAACATGTACCTGCAGTACAGGAAGGTCGGGCCGTGGAAGGACTACCTTTTCGGCGAGAAGGCCTACATGGTCCTCAGCCTGGTGGCCAAGTCGGCCCTCGCGTGGCAGGTCTTCGGCGGCACCCTGGCGAGGGCGGGGTAGCGGCCGGAGCGCACCGGCTTCGGTTTACTTCGAGCGCCTTTCCTGCTACAATACGCTACGAGTTTGCGACCGGCGCAATTCCCCGGTTCCGCCGGCGGAACGGCCAATTCCTTCCAGCGAAGGAGATAGTGAAGTGCCCAGCAAGATAATCAGCGGCGCGCTCAAAGAGAAACGAACGGTCCTGACCGAGATCGAGTCCAAGCAGCTCATGGCCGGCGCGGGCATCCCGGTCATCGAGTCGAAGCTGGCCAAGAGCAAGGCCGAGGCCATCGCCACGGCCAGGAAGATGGGCTTCCCCGTCGTGCTCAAGATCGTGTCGCCCGAGATAGTCCACAAGAGCGACTCCGGCGGGGTCAAGCTCGGGCTCACCAACGCGGCCCAGGTG
>CAZNMB010000383.1:1577-2510 GCA_964574095.1 uncultured Dehalococcoidia bacterium | reverse complement strand
TCATTTCGGCTGCGTCAAGATCGGCGCCCCGGTAATCCCCATCAACACCAGGTACAAGGTCCTCGAGCTGGAGTACATACTCAAGAAGTCGGACTCCACCACCCTCTTCATGATGGACCGGTTCCTGAATATCGACTTCATCCCCATGATCTACGACGTCTGCCCCGAGCTGAAGGACTGCGAACCGGGCAAGCTCCGGGCAAAGAGGCTCCCGCTGCTCAAGAGTGTGATCGTGGTCGGGGAGAAGAGCTATCCCGGAATGCTCGACTACAAGGGCGTGCTGGAATCGGGCAAGGGCTATGCCGGCAGCGCCAGGATGAAGAAGGCCCAGGCGGCCGTCGAGCCGGACGACGTCTACCTCATTCCGTTCACCTCGGGCACGACGGGCTTCCCGAAAGGCGTCGTGACCACCCATTACCAGTACGTCAGGGTGATACAAGCCTTCAGCGACAGGTTCCGGATAACGGAGCAGGACCGCATTCTCGTCGTCTCCCCGTTCTACCACAACATGGGGAACATGACGGGAATGACCCTGGGCGCGTGCCACGGGGCCTGCATCCTGCCGATGGAGTCCTTCGACCCCGGCGAGGGGCTGAGGCTGATCGCCGAGGAGAAGGTCACTAATTTCACCGGCTCTCCGACCATGTACATCATGATGCTCGATCACGCCGACTTCCCCAAGCGAGATACCAGCGGCATCAAGAGCTCCGTCATCGGCGGGGCGGACGTCTCCCCGGACCTCGTCAGGACCATCATCAGCAAGATGGGCATCAAAGACCTGATATCCGGGTACGGCATGACGGAGAACACCGGGATCAGCACGTGCACGCGCCGCGGCGATCCGCCGGAGCTGGTGGCCAATACATGCGGCAGGCTGCTGTTCGACGACTGCGAGTTGGAGGTCATGAACCCGCAAACGGGAGAGGAGCTGCC
>CAZNMB010000383.1:0-1567 GCA_964574095.1 uncultured Dehalococcoidia bacterium | reverse complement strand
GGTTCGTCATGAAGGAGTACTACAAGCAGCCGGAGGAGACCGCGGAGGCCTTCGACAGCAACGGCTGGTACCGCACCGGCGACCTGGCGACGATGGACGAGAACGGCTACCTCAAGATCACGGGCAGGCTCAAAGACATGTTCATCACCGGCGGGGTCAACGCCTACCCCGCCGAGATCGAGAGTTTCCTCATGACACACCCCAAGGTGGCTATGGTCGCGGTCGCCGGAGTGCCGGACAGAAGAATGGGCGAGGTGGCCATGGCCTTCATCAAGCTGAAGGAGGGCGAAACGGCCACCGCCGAGGAGATCATCGCCTTCGCCCGGGAGAAGATGGCCAACTACAAGGCCCCCAAACACGTCAAGTTCGTGGATGGCTTCCCGATGACCGCGACGGGCAAGATACAGAAGTTCGTCCTCCGGGATGCCGCCGTTCAGGAACTGGGGCTCGGCGCCAAGTAGCCGCGCAAGGCTCTGCGTCGAACCGGAAGCCGGCAAGAGGCAGGCCGGCGGAAGACACTAAGGAGGAAAGAGCGCGTGGATTTCAATCTGACCGAGCAGCAGGAGATGTTCCAGAAGTCCGTCAGGCGGTTCGCCGAGGCGGAGCTGACGCCGCTGGTGGACATCATGGACAAGGAGAACAGCTATCCGCTCGAGATACGGCCCAAGCTGGCGGAGATGAACCTGCTTGGAATCCCCTTCGACCCGAAATACGGCGGGGCCGGCGCCGACCACGTCTGCCTCGTCCTGGCGATGGAGGAAGTCGCCAAGGTACTGGCTCCCATCGCGATAAGCATGCAGCTCGGCAACGTCACCTGCGACCGGTTCAACAAGCTGGGCACGGAGGAGCAGAAGCAGAAGTACATGATCCCGATCTGCGAGAACAAGCGGGTCGTCTGCTTCGCCTTCACCGAGCCTGACACCGGGTCAAACCCCAAGATGCTCAAGACGAGGGCGCGGTGGGACGGAGACGGCTACGTTGTCACCGGGGCCAAGAGGTTCATCACCCACGGCACGTTCGCCGACGCGGCGCTGATCTTCGCCAAGGACGATGACGGCGATATCAGCCTGTTCATCGTGGAGACGGACCTTCCCGGTTTCTCCATCAGCAAGAAGATGGACAAGCTCGGCTTGAGGGGCACAGACCTGTGCGACCTGATAATGGAGGACGTCAAGATACCGCCCGAGAACCTGCTGGGCGGCAAGGGCGGCAAGTTCGACGCGCTCAAGGACGCGATGACCATCGGCAAGATGTGCCTCAGCGCCCAGTGCGTGGGCCTGATGCAGGCCTCCCTGGACGAGGCTATCAAATATTCCATGCACCGGATGCATTTCGACGAGCCTATCTTCGATCTGCAGGCCATTCACTGGCTCCTGGCCGAGATGGCATCCCGGATTGAGCCGGCGCGCTGGTCAACGTACAGAGCCACCTGGCTGGTGGACCAGGGGCGCAATGCTCGCCAAGAGACAGCCCTGGCCAAGTTCTTCGCCTCCCGCATAGCCACGGAGGTGGCCAATATGGGGATGCAGGTACACGGCTCCTACGGCGCGATGAAATCGCTGCCGGT
>CAZNMB010000382.1:0-2525 GCA_964574095.1 uncultured Dehalococcoidia bacterium | reverse complement strand
GAACATGGAACTCGCGAAGACCAGCGGGAAGACCCAGATGAACCCGGCGACCTGGGCCGTCTCCACGTCCCTGACCGCGATGCCTATGGACGCCGACACCCAGGTGAAAGCGAAACCGAAGAGAACCGCCAGCATCACGGCGGCAGCGGCGTCCGGTATCCCCGCCTGAAACCTGAACCCCATCGCGCTGCCCACGGCTATCATCAGCAGCACCAGAAAGGTGTAGCGCATCGAGTCTGCCAGAGAACGTCCAGCGAGCACGGCGGCGCGCGACATGGGCAGCGAGCGAAACCGATCGATGAGGCCCTTGGCCAGGTCCTCCGCCAGGCCGACGCTGGTCTGCGTGGAGCCGAAGAGGACGATCTGGATGAAGAACCCGGGAAGCAGGTACTGTATGTACGACCCTCCGCCGGTGTTGATGGCACCGCCGAATACGTAGTTGAAGAGGAGCAGCAGCATCACCGGCTGTATCGTGGTGAAGACCAGCAACTGGGGCACGCGCAGGTATCGCAGCAGATTGCGACGCGTTATCACCCACGTGTCGAGAATGGTCCACAGCAGAGGATTCGTCGTTGTGACTGCCGGGGCTATCATGAGTCCCTCCCGGTCGCCGGTTCAGCGGATTGCCCCCCAACGGCCTCCGCGCCGACTCCCGTTGACTCCTCGACCGAGTGCCCTGTAAGCGAGAGGAACACGTCGTCCAGGGTCGGCGGCCGCAGAGACAGGTCGGCTATGGTTATCCGGGCGGTGTCAAGGCGCCGTACAATCTCAGGCAGGAGCGCCGCTCCCCCCACGAGCGGCAGGCTCAGCTCTCCGACGTCGTCCGAGACCTGCAGCCGGCCGTCTGCAAGGTCGCCCAGAAGCTCCGCGGCGGCCGCTGCCTGGGTGCGATCGGCCACGCGGAGCTGGACGAAGACGTCCCCACCACAGCAGCCCTTGAGTTCAAACGACGTGCCCTCCTTGATGATGCGCCCCCTGTCGAGAACGGCTATGGTATCCGCGAGGCGATCGGCCTCCTCGAGATACTGAGTCGTCAGCAGCACGGTGCTGCCTCCCTTCACCAAGCCGGTGATGATCTCCCACATGCCGAGTCGACTCCGGGGGTCAAGGCCCGTCGTAGGTTCGTCCAGGAACAGGATCGGCGGACGCGCAACAAGGCTTGCCGCCAGATCGAGGCGCCTCCGCATCCCGCCGGAGTAGGTCTTCGCCCTGCGATCGGCTGCCTCGGCCAGATCGAACGTGTCGAGAAGCTCGCCGGCACGCGCGCGGACCTCCGCCCTGTGCAGGTGATACAGTTGGCCGACCATCTCGAGGTTCTCCCTGCCGGTGAGATTCTCGTCCACAGCCGCGTACTGGCCCGTCAGCCCGATGAGGGCGCGGACGGCTGCCGCCTGGTGCACGACATCATGCCCGGCCACTTCCGCTTTGCCCGAGTCCGGCCGCAGCAACGTGGCCAGAATCCGCACGAAGGTCGTCTTGCCAGCGCCGTTCGGGCCGAGAAGCGCCGTCACCGTTCCGGTCTGCACCTCCAGGTCCACGCCGGCCAGCGCGATGATCTTGCCAAAGGACTTCGCCACGCCCACCGCACGGATAGCTGCCTGTCCGCCCACTCCGGCCATGCCGCCCTTCTTTCTCCAGCGACCGTCACGCAAACGCGCCGCAGGCACAATGTTACCCCGGCACAGGTTGAGAGGTCATAAAATGCAGGAAGAAAACGTTGCAAAGTTATCACATCGGGCGCGCAGGAGGGGCCACCGAGGACGTGCCCCTACTTTGCCTTCCAGATCACGGAGACTCCGACGGCATCCGGGCCGACGTAGGTGGCGATGGCCGGGCCGATGCTGGCCCGGTATACTCGCTCGGGCGGAAAGAGTGCCGAGAGGCGCCGCGCCAGGGCATCGGCGTCCGCGGGATCGGTGGTCCGCATGACCGACATCTCCTCCGGGACGCCCGAATCGAAGAGTATCTCGCACAGGCGGTCAACCGCGTTGGCCCGCCTTCGCACCTTCGCCACCGGTACTACTTCGCCGCGGCGGATCGCCAGAATGGGGTTCAGTCTGAGGACGCTGCCGAGGAAGGCCTGTGCTCTTCCGATGCGGCCGCCCCTGAAAAGGTACTCCAGCGTACTGAACACGCCGTAGGTGATCGTCCTCGGGATCGCGCTCGTCACCAGGGCCTCGATCTCCCGGAGCGAGGCCCCGTCGCGCGCGGCCCTGGCGGCGAGAATGACGAGCAGCCCGCAGGCCATGGACGCTGTCTGGGAGTCGATCAGTAAGATGGGACACTCCAGGTCAGCGCTGGCCAACCGCGCCGCCTGCAGCGTGGCGCTCAGATTGTCGGAGACGTGAATGGACGCTATGGCGTCGGCTTCCAGCGCGAGTCTGCGATACAGGTCCTTGAAAGTGCCGGGGGAAGGCGCGGATGTCTTGGGCAGGACGGAATCGACGCGCAGCCTCCGGTAGAACTCATCGATGGTGAGGTCCACGCCATCGCGGTAGCTCTCGTCGCCGAGATGGACCGTCACC
>CAZNMB010000381.1:0-2529 GCA_964574095.1 uncultured Dehalococcoidia bacterium | reverse complement strand
CCCTGAACATGCGCAAGACTCTGCCGGGGCTGGACTGCTTCTACATGGCGGGACAGTGGGTCCAGCCCGGTGGTGGCCTGCCCAGCGGTGCGATGACCGGCCGCCACGTGACTCAAATGCTCTGCAAGCGGGACAAGAAGCGGTTCACAGCGACTACTCCGTAGCAGGGTTGTGTGCTCCCCGGAATCACACGGTTGGCCACATGTGGCGACCAGGGGACATTTCCAGGGCGTTTTCCCCGAAGGGGCTCCGCTTGCGACCTGAGCGCTGGCGTGACTACAGCCCGACGATTATCACGCTGGCGACGTTGACCGAGGGCACGCCTCCCAGGTTGTGCGTCAGGCCGAATTTCGGGTCCTTGAGCTGCCGGGCGTCGGCCTTTCCCTGGAGCTGCTTGTACATCTCGTAGACCATGCGCAGGCCCGACGCGCCGACGGGATGCCCGAACGACTTCAGCCCGCCGTCCGGCTGCACGGGGAGCCCGCCGGTAAGCTCGAAGAACCCGGCTTCGATGTCATCCTTGACCTTGCCCCGGGCGCTGAACTGCAGGTCCTCCATAGTCACCGCCTCGGTGATGGAGAAACAGTCGTGGACCTCGGCCATGCTGATCTCCTCCCGCGGGTTCGTGATCCCGGCCTCACGGTAGGCACTCTGGGAGGCCCGCAGGGTGGTCTCCACGTGGGTCCAGTCGTCGTCGTAGAGCATCTCCTGGCCCGAGCTGGCGGAGATCTGCATCGCCTTCACGTAGACGGGGTCGGGGCGGAAGCTCTTGGCCATGTCGGCGCGGGTGACGATCGCCGCCGCCGAGCCGTCGCTGACGCCGCAGCAGTCGAACAGCCCCAGGGGCCAGGCGATGATGGGGGCGTTGATGATCTGCTCGACAGTGACCTCCCGGCGCAGGTGGGCCTTGGGGTTCAGCGCGCCGTTGCGGTGGCTCTTCGCCGACACCATCGCCAGCATCCTCTTGCCATCTTCGGGAGCAATGCCGTAGCGGCTGAAGTACCTCGTCGCAAGCATGGCGAACACGCCCGGTGCGGTCTGGTTGGCGTCAACCAGCCTGCGCACGGTCCCCCACTGCACCTCGTTCTGGGGAAGCCCGCCGTAGCCTGTGTCCTTCAGCTTCTCGACGCCGACCGCGAGACAGATATCGTAGGCCCCGGCGGCGACGGCGTAGCATGCCCCCCTCAGCGCCTCCGAGCCGGTGGCGCACCAGTTCTCCACTCTCGTGGATGGAATGAAGGGCAGCTTCAGCGCGACCGCGAGCGCAATCGCCGACTTGCCGATGTTCGTCTCCTCGTAGCAGGTGCCGGACCACGCCGCGCCGATGTCCTTCTTCTCGATGCCGGCATCCTCGATCGCCTCCATCCCGGCTTCGACCATCAGCTCATCGGCACTCTTGTCAAAGTGCTCGGCGAATCGGGTGCACCCCATCCCGATGATTGCAACCTTGTCCCTTATCCCTTCTGCCATTTCGCGTACCTCTCCATCGTACTCCTAGGCCCTGAGCGGGGTCGCCTTCCAGAAGTAGCCGTCTATTCCCCGGTGCGGGTCCCGGTATTTGCGGCGGAAGCTCATCTCGACGGGCATGCCCACCTGAAGGGAGTCGAGATCGCAGTCTGTGAGGTCGAATATGTACCTGCCTCCGCCATCGAAGGCGACGACACCGTAGGCCGCGGGCGGGTTGGGACTCGGCGCGAGGCTGTCGCCCGTGTAGGTAAACAAGTGCCCCGTCCTGTCCGAGAACCGGTAGGCATCCATCTCGCTGACGGCTCCGCACTCGGGATTGGCGCAGACGACCTGTCTGGGGAACTGCGGGGTCCCGCAGCGGCGGCACTTCGAGCCGCACAGGCCCAGGACCATCCGGCGCTCCCGCCACAGCGTGGACATCTGGGTGGGCCCGACGTCTTCGCCGCGCCGTCCGGTATCCACCGCGAGCAGGTCGCGGAACGTGGCGTACTTCTCGTAGCTGGTAAGCTCCTTCCTGGCAGCAACGTGCGCCCTGACGCCCCGCCGGTCTCTCAGCTTCTCGATGTTCTCCGTGACCTGAAGGTAGAGGGCGTCGCACCCGTTCCCGTAGCTCACGACCAGGATCTTGTCCCCGGCCCTGGCATCCTCCAGAGCGGCCACCAGCATCATCAGGGGATAGGCGGCGCCGGTATCGCCGACTGTGGTGAATATCTGCTCCTGCACCTGCTCGGGGTCGGCGCCGAGCTTCTTGGCGATAGCGCCGTGCTCCCGGGGATAGAAGCTGGGATAGGCCACTCGGGCGAAGTCCTTGATGCTCAGGCCATACTTCTGGAGCAGGCCCGTGACGGCCTCGGGGATGAACCTGCTGAAGCCCACGACACGGATCCACCGGTCTACCCACACACGATCGTACCTGTCGGACTCGTTCCTCCAGTAGTCGGCGAAATCGTACGACAGCGAGTGGAATCCCTCCAGAGTGGCGACCGCATCGCCGTCTCCGACGAGGACAGCCGCCGCCCCGTCGCCGCACGACTGTTCCTGCGCGCCGCCGGCCTTCCCCTG
>CAZNMB010000380.1:0-2529 GCA_964574095.1 uncultured Dehalococcoidia bacterium | reverse complement strand
ACGCACCTCGGTCCCGGGGAACGGCGACAGGACATTGAAACCCCAGGGGGTCTGCAACTCCAGGCCGAAGCGGATGTTCTGCTGGAGGGTCTCCCTGCTCTCGCCGGGAAGCCCGATTATGAAGGAGGCCAGGACGCCGACGCCGGCCTCCCGTGCCATCCTGACGCCTTCCCGGATCTTGTCCAGCGTTACCTTCTTCTTCACGGTGTCCAGTATCTCCTGGTTGCCGCTCTCAACCCCGTACAGCATCCAGGTGCACCCGGCCTCCCGCATCATGCGCAGCAGCTCCGGGGTCACGGTATCCACCCGGGAAAACACGCTCCAGTTGAACTTCAGGCCCCTCGCCAGTATGCCATCGCAGACGGCGGAGACCTGGCGGTGGTTCAGCGTGAGCAGGTCGTCCTCGAAGTTGACCTCCCTGAAGCCGAGCGCGAGCACCGACTCGATCTCATCGACCACGAGCTTGGGATTCCGGTATCTCGCCCTGCGGCCGCCCATCTTCGAGCCCACGCAGAAGATGCAGTCGAACGGGCAGCCCCTGCCGGCTATGATGCTGGCATGCACGTCGAGGGCGTGGTAGCGCGACAGGGGGAAGAGGTGCCGGGCTGGCAGCGGCAGCTCGTCCAGGTTCTCGATCAAGTCCCGCTCGCCGGTCATTCGGACCGCCCCATCCTCCCGGAACGCAATCCCCGGTATCTCTTCCAGCTTCTTGCCATTGACGATGTCGAGCATCGTCTGCTCCCCCTCGCGCCTGACGATGATGTCGATCCAGGGAGCTTCCCTGAGCGTCTCCTCGGCGGCGAAGGTGACGTGCGGGCCGCCGATCACCGTTGTGACGTCCTTGTCGAACTCCTTGCAGTAACTCAGTATCTGCGAGGCTGCCGGGTAGTTCATGGTGACCGAGGTCACGCCGACAATGTCGGGCTGGTACTCCTTGAGCTTGCGGCCTATCTTCTCCCGGGAGCACTTGGAGACGAGGAGGTCCAGCAACTGCACCTCGTGGTCGCTGCGCTCGAGCACGCCGGCGATGTAGGAGATGCCCATCGGCATGATCGGCACCTCGGAGAAAGAGTACGGGGGATTGATCAGCAGCGTCTTCATGTTGTCTGATTGAGCGCCAGGGGACGGGCGACCTTACGGCCGCGATCGCCACCGGCTGTCCTATGTAGTCTGCGCGAACTGAGTGTCAACGCCGGCGGGAGAGCCCGGGCCGGCTCCACCGGCTACACCACTTGCTGGTATACTTCGAGGGTCTGCCTCGCCGCCTGCTCCCAGCTGAACTTGCTCTTCACGGTATCCCGGCCGGCCCGTCCCATCCGCCGCCTCAAGTCGTCGTCCCCGAGAAGCAGTCTTATCGCGTTCGCGAGCCCCTGCACGTCGCCGGGGTCAATAAGAACCCCGTGCTGGCCGTCGCACACCAGTTCCGGCAGGGCCCCGGCCTTCGTCGTGATCACAGGAAGCTGGCAGGCCATGGCCTCAGCGGCCGGAAACCCGAAGCCCTCGAAGAGCGAGGGAACGGCGGCAATCTCCACCGACGAGTACCGGTGCACCAGGTCCTCCCCACTCAGCCGGCGGACGATCGTGACCCGGCTCTGCAGCCCGTACTCGCTGATCAGTGCCGGCGCGTAGGTTGTCTCCGGCGCTCCCCCATCGACTATGGTCAGCCTGACCGGGACCTCGTCGTTGAGCAGCCGCATGGCCTTGAGCAGGTGGATTATCCCTTTCTTCCGGTCCTCGGTGTTTCCCACGAAGATGATGCTCTTCGGCTCCTTGACGATGCCGTTCGTGTTGCGGAACAGGTCAGTATCGACCCCGTTGTACACCACCTTGATCCGGTCCGGGGGAATGCCGATGAGGCGCTGGATCTCCCGAGCCGAGCACTCGGACACGGTTATCACCCGGTCCACGCGGCGGGCCACCCGCGTCTGCATCGGTATGTAGAACGAGTAGAACCAACGCCGTCTCAGCCTCTCCCGGCGACTCCGCGCCTGTCCGAAGTCCGCATCGCGGTCTATGCTGATCGGGTGATGGATGGTGGCCACAAGAGGCAGGTTGAGCCTCTTCATCATCGCCAGCCCGTAGCCAAGGCACTGGTTGTCATGGATGACGTCAAACTTCACCTGAGGCTCGAGCTTCTTGATCTTGTCGTAGGCCCTCAGGCTGAACGCGAGCGGCTCGATATAGACGCCCAAGCGCGTGGCCGCGAACTCACCAACGTCCACCGGGCTGCGCATGGGGCCGAAATGGTTGCCGCCGCCGTGGTGGGCCACGATGGAGCTGTGGCTCTTCAGCCGGTGCAGCACCACGCCTTTCGCCACCTGGGGATAGGGGGGTCCGGAGATTATGTGGACCTCATGCCCGAGCTTCTGAAGCTCGCGTGAGAGGTAGTATGTGTAGATTCCCTGACCGCCGCAGTACATGTTGCCGCGGTAGGTCAGGAGGCATATCCTCATCGGACACTACCGCGGGGCGATTCCGGTTCTGCACGAAAGCCCATAGTGGGACCCAAGCCAAGGGTACGCCAAAGGG
>CAZNMB010000379.1:0-2539 GCA_964574095.1 uncultured Dehalococcoidia bacterium | reverse complement strand
TTTAATAAAATGATGTTGTTTAAAAATATATTTTGCAATAAATACAATTGGTTTCATTTTCAACTTGTTCATATTCATAGCTCAACAATTCTACAATATTTAATTATTCGCTCCCACAAGGCCAACCACCATAGGGCGGCTCATGAAATAGTTCCTGCATTATGCAGGCTAAACTTTTGTTGTTGTTTTACTTAACAACTTCATTTTTTTTCAAGGATTTCTGTTCCCTTTTCATTTGCAATGCCTCTTATATGATATTTAAATATTTCAGTAAAAGACCGGGGTGATGTATATTCTTCAACAGAAAATACTTTATCTTCCGGGATACGTTCAATCCCGGATAGATGAAGCCGGGCGATAATTTCCTCGTTAAGTCCCCGGCGGCAGAGTCCCTCCTTTTTCCCCTGTTTTATATTGTTTATGATTACCTTATATACGAACTGACGCCGTAGCGTTATAATTTTCAAATAAGTGTCAGGGTAAAATTTTCTTAGGTCATGTTCCATCGCCGGATTAAAATCTTTAGCTGTTGTAATTATTTCTTTTACAATTTCGAATAACTGATCTATGGCGTCAAAATCCTTATGAATAATCGATTCCATCCTTTTTTGCGTTTCATGTTCAATAAAGAGAACAGCTTTTTCCACAAGCTCTGATTTATCCTTAATAAATGTGTAAAGTTTTTTTTTTGAGATACCCAATTCATTTGAAATATCGTTCATACGGATCCCCTTTATATCGTATTTGTTGAATAAGAGGACTGCCCTGCTTATAACAGTTTGTTGATTAATCCACATATAAAAACCATTGTTTGTACCTTGAACACTCCATTTGTTTCCAAAGTTTTTTAATAAAAAAACAATTTTTACTGAAATAGGTTCTTTGATTTTAGGAAAAATTAACATTAGAATATATGATAAGCTTTGTTTTTCCAGGCAGGGAAATATGGAGAGAACGATTTAATATCCTATTTAGCCGGATAAAAATTTGTTATTTAATGTAAATCCGGGCATTAATACACAGATTTTTAATTATTTAATGATGGCAAATAACTCATCGGCCGCCAGGCTAGCCGACGGCGCGATACGAATTCACGAACCGGAACAAAATGGAGCTCAGCGAAGCCAAAAAATTATATTATATATCATTCTACTTTTGATAAATTGAAATGTTTATGTTTTATTCCGTACCTACGGCACTTTTAAATATCTTCGGGAACATCCTTTCTACCAAGATTTCGTACCTACGGCACTAGTCCCGTAAGGAACGGTATAATCAAAATCTGTCAAAGTAGAATTAAAATGTCCCTCTATAAAGTCCGCATACTTTGTTACGTTTGCCTTAAAACAGATTATTCCAACTTGCCGGGACTCCCTGTTTTCAGGCTGTAAACACCTGGTCGGTGAACTTTATAAAACAGACACTCGACTCGTATGAACAAGCACTAATTGCCTGGAAGATGATTCTAACTCTTTAATTGTTAGATTTTTACAAATTCAACCCTGCGATTATTAGCTTTGCCTTCTGCAGTTGAATTGATATCGATAGGCTGGCTTTCTCCAAAGCCTTTGCTGCTCAACCTGTCTTTTGCAATTCCCATTCGAACAAGCGTATTCATAACTGTTTCCGCTCTTTCTTCTGACAGGCTTTGATTTGAAGCTTCATCCCCGTCACTGTCGGTATGTCCTTCCACACTGAATTTCAAATCCGGGTGGCCCTTCATCAATTCATAAATTTCATTAATGACACCCATGGACTCGGGACGCAGGGTTGCTTTTCCTACATCAAAACGTATTCCATTAGATACAATTTTACCATCCTGAAGTACTCGATCGTAATATTTTACACCACCTTCGGCAATTCGAATATTTTTTATATAGTACCGAGAGTGATCACTGGCATGGTATGCATTAAAAGATATTCCTGTTGGATCGAATTGAAGGTGCGGAATATTAATAAGCCTTGTTTCATTAATATAAGTCTTTAATTTACCATTGGTAAAGGCAATAGCAATATGCGCCCATTTCTTATCGATTGTTTCATTATTTGGCAAACTGCTCTTTGCCGGATATAATTCCATACTAGTAGGCCAGACTCGTAAGGTATTACTGCCTGAAGGTGCTCTTTGATTTTTTGTATCGTATAAAAACACAGTAAAAGGATTGCCTGGCAAATAAAGTTCAAATTCTACGGTAAAAATATCCGGAAGGTAATCAGACTTTGAATTTTTCAGATAGGGTATTATTACCGGGTTACCACCCCTGAACATGATCACATTTTCACCACCAAATTCAGCTACTTCTACATTTCCCCGGCTCAAATCCCACCTTGAAGGAAACTCACCATTCTCCTCACCAACCAGGTTATCTTCAAAAATTACCTTATCACCAGGTACAAAGTCGTATTTGCTCCATACCAATTGGGAAGCTGTTTCTTCTTCATCTTTCACCTCGTTAGTATTGCCGGAACCAGCATTAGAATTAGCAGATTGATTTGTTTCATCAGATTTTACTTTATCATCATCTTCTTGTTCGTCTGC
>CAZNMB010000378.1:1602-2544 GCA_964574095.1 uncultured Dehalococcoidia bacterium | reverse complement strand
GGCAGACACTCTGAAGGAAGGGAGGCATATCATGGAACAATGGGACGTGGTCGTCATCGGAGCTGGTCCAGCAGGACTCTCAGCAGCAATCTTCACCCAGCTTGACGGTTGGAGCACGCTAGTCCTAGAAGGCAACTGGGTCGGTGGGCAGGCGGCCATCGCGTACACAGTAAGCAACTATCCCGGTTTCCCGCCCAGCGATGGCACCATATTAGTAGGCAACATGGAAAAGCAGGTGACGTCAGCGCCGCCCGCCGGAGTAGGAGCAGAGCTGAAGCGTGAAAGAGCATCGAAATTTGATGCTGACAATCTGATCGTGACAACCGATGCCAACCAGTGCAAGGCCAGTGCTGTTGTCCTGGCAACCGGAAGCACTATGCAGCGACTCGGCATACCTGGGGAAGATAGGTTTCTGGGCAGGGGCTTGACATACTACGCCAAGCAAGACATTGAGAAGTTCTCCGGTAAGAGGGTTGTCGTAGTAGGTGGTGGCAACACTACAGCGAAGAGCGCACTGATGGCCAACACCACCGCTAGCGAAGTTACCCTGGTCCACCGCCGAGAAGCACTTAGGGCGTATCCAGCCATGGTATGGAGGTTGAATAAAGAAGTTATTCAGATCCTATACAACAATGAGGTGAGAGAACTGAAAGGCGGCTATAAAGTCGAGGGCATAGTGCTGTTTGACAACAAGTCAGGCGTGAAGGAAGAGAAAGCAATCGACTGGATAGTAGTCTGTATAGGGACAGAGCCGGATATACAACTGGCTCGTGAATCCGGGGTCGGAATGGTTGGAAATCTTGTGAAGGTTGACGGGCACATGATGACTGACAAGCCTGGAGTATTTGCCTGTGGCGAGATTACCGGCTGCGATAGACACCTCATCACGTCTGCTTCTCAAGGGGCGACGGCAGGTATGGCTGTGAGTGAATACTTGGCGCT
>CAZNMB010000378.1:0-1592 GCA_964574095.1 uncultured Dehalococcoidia bacterium | reverse complement strand
GCTGGCAAAGGTCAAGAAGGGAGAAATGTTTGAGGGGGCGAAGAACGGGAAGTACGCTGACGAGTACCTATCAATGTTGCCCTAAATCGAAACGATGACAATGAGTACACGGGAGTGATCTGCCATGGCGAGAGAGGGGATTCATCCCGTGGCGGAATCCCGATGCACGGCGGGGGAAATCGCCTGAGAATGGTTCCTTTTTCGGGGCAGCCGCGACTCAGGCTAGGTCCCAACAAGGAGAAAGGTCCGCACAGTCAACATGCGGGCCTTCGTGCGCCTGCTGGTCCGTGGCAGGAACGTCGGCGGACGATTGCCAGCGAGTCGGGCTGAGAACTGCGGTGTCCGCCCAACTGTCACGCGAACGGTGGTGCGGATGATGTGAAGGGAGGCCGCGAACGCCGTTCGCGGCCTCCCTGTGGCTGACTATATTCACGCAGGCACGCAGCGGCCCGGGCTAGGTCTTGTCCTCCTCGGGCTCCTCGTCCGCGCCCGACGCGGCTTCCTCATCTTCCCCGGACTCCGGCTCCTCCTCCGATTCGAGCTCGTCGGTCGCCGGTGAGACCTCGGACTCCACGTTCGAGTCCAGCTCGCCCTCCGCCTCCGCGGCCCCGTCCGTGTCGGTCTCCTCCGTGAGGGCCGGCGACCCGGCGCCGTCGGGGGCCTCCTGCATCGCGGCCTCGATATCGCCCTCAAGCTGAGGTAGCACATCGGCCGGCATCGGGGTCTCCACCTTGCCCTCAAGCGCGGCGAGCGCCGCCCGTCTTTCGCAAGCCTTCGAGACCTCGCTCCGGGCCGGGATGAGCTTGCCGATGATGACGTTCTCCTTCAGTCCTGTGAGCCTGTCCGTGCTTCCCATTATCGCGGCTTCGGTGAGCACCCTCGTCGTCTCCTGGAAGGAGGCCTTCGCCAGGAAGCTGTCGGTGTTGAGCGACGCCCGGGTGATGCCGAGCAGCACCGGCTGCGCGGTGGCGGGCTCGCCGCCTTCGGCCAGGACCTTGGCGTTGACATCCTCGTACACCAGGCTGTCCACGAGCTCTCCGGGCAGGAAGCCGCTGTCCCCCGGGGAATCGACCTTCACCTTGCGCAGCATCTGGCGGACGATGATCTCGATGTGCTTGTCGTTGATGCTGACGCCCTGGGAGCGGTAGACCTTCTGGACGTCGTCCACGAGGTACCGCTGCACCGACTCGCGGCCCATGATGCGCAGCACATCCTGGGGATGCGCCAGGCCCTCCGTGAGCTGATCGCCGGCCTCGACGCGAGCGCCGTTCTCCACCAGAATGGGGGTCATGGGAGACACCTGGTACTCGCGCTCTTCCCTTTCCTCGTACAAAATCGACAGTCTGCCGTCATCGATCTCCACGGTGCCGCCGATCGGGGCGACAAGCGGCTGCGACAGGTCTGTCGCCGCCTCCCCCTCCATACTCTTCGGGCGCGCCAGCATGGTCGCGGCGTCAACCTGCTGCCCGTTCTCGACCAGTACCTCATATTCGGGCGGTATGTTGTAGTCGTCCCGGTACATCTCAGAACTGACGACCTTGATTCTCCGCCCATCTTCGGTGCGCTCGATCTCGACTACGCCCTCGATCTCC
>CAZNMB010000377.1:0-2544 GCA_964574095.1 uncultured Dehalococcoidia bacterium | reverse complement strand
A
Organism: uncultured Dehalococcoidia bacterium; assembly: GCA_964574095.1. Classification (GTDB taxonomy): domain Bacteria; phylum Chloroflexota; class Dehalococcoidia; order SZUA-161; family SZUA-161; genus SZUA-161. Next base: position 2,543 of record CAZNMB010000377.1, on the reverse strand, counting down.
TGAACAACGACCTCGTCCTCGATCCCGAGTGCCTGAGCGAGCTGGTCAGGGCGGCGGAGACCGACGAGCGAATCGGCATCGTAGGCCCCAAGATATACTTCTCCGACCACCACGGCAGGAAGGACGTGATCTGGTCCGCCGGCGGCAGGGTGCGATGGTGGGGCATCAAGGTCCACAGCCAGATGGGCGAGGGCGAGGACGACTCGCCGGAGTACCAGAGGGAGCGGGATGTGGACTGGATAAGCGGGTGCGTCCTGATGTTCCGCAGCTCGCTTGCCGAGCGGATCGGACTGCTCAACCCCTGGTACTTCATCGGGTATGAGGACATCGAGTACTGCCTCAAGGCCCGGCACCACGGCTTCAGAGTTGTGTACGTGCCCTCGGCAGTAGCCTGGCACAGGGTGGGTGCCTCCCGGAGGAAGGCCCACCTAAGCCTCGCCGATCCTTCGGCCTACTATCACCTGATCAGGGGCAACTTCCCGCTCCCCGTCTATGTCTACCAGCTGCTGCTCATGCCCGCCCTGCTCTCGCGGTGGGCGTTCCTCTACCTGCTCAAGTACAGGGACGCGGGCATGCTGCTCAGGTTCCTCCGGGACCTCGCCGGGCTCCCTCTGGGAAGGCGTCGCCGGTCGCTCTGAGCCGGTGATGTCGTGGAATCGCGTCCGGCCTGACGGCGTCATTGACCTCACTGGAGCGCGGCGGTAGAATGCCGGCATCCGGGGTGGGGCAGGGGAGACCACGGGGAGGTTGTAGCCTGTGGAAGACCTCAAACGCAAATGGGAAGACTGGTACGGGGACCTCATGGCCCACTACCAGTGGAATGAGCTGGAGTACAACGGGAGGGCCGTCCTCTATGTCTGCGGGACGGCCGTGATCGACGTCGACGGCCGCAGCTGGGCATCGAACATGCTTCAGGTTATGGGCTACGCCGACTCGGGGACGGCGCTCGGCGAGGAAGAGCGCGGGGAGATAGGCCAGCTGCTCAAGGGCCGGCACGGGATCGAGAACGTGTCGTTCTGGTCCGACTGATGGAATTGACATAATAACAGCGGGCATGTTCGGTCGCGAGGAGGGCAACCGTGGAGACGAAGAAGGAGTTTGCGGCGCCGTGCGGCCTGTACTGTGGCGTCTGCGGAATCTACATAGCGCATCGGGACGACAACCTGAAGTTCAAGGAGCGCCTCACCGGTGTCTACGGCGTCGGTGTCGATGAGATCAAGTGCGAGGGATGCCTCTCCGACGAGCCTTTCGTCTACTGCCGCACGTGCGTCATCAAGACATGCACCGCAGAGAAGGGTTTCGAGGGCTGCCACCAGTGCGACGACTTTCCGTGCGAGACCATCGACCGCTTCCCCCTGCCGGTAGGGAAGAGGGTCATACTGCGCGCGATACCGTACTGGCGAGAGCACGGGACGGAGAAGTGGATGGAGGAGGAGGAGAAGCGCTACCTGTGCCCCCACTGCGGCTACAAGCTCTTCCGGGGCGCGAAGACTTGCCGGAGCTGCAAGGCCGCGGTCGATCTGGACTGAGGCGGAGGACAACCACGCCGCCGGCGGCTGAGCCTCGGGTCATGGTCCCGGACTTCGTCGCCCGGGCCCCGATGATCTGAGCAGGGAAGAGGGGACCATCATGGAGTGGAGGGAGCTGATTCTGGACGGCTACGGGCGCGTTCTGGAGGTGCTCGAGCTGGCGCTCGCGGGGCTGAACAGGGACGACCTGGACCGGCAGCCGCATCCCGACAGCAACAGCATGGGCTGGCTCGCCTGGCACCTGACCCGCGTCCAGGACGATCACATCGCCGACCTGATGGGTGAGGAGGAGCTCTGGATCGCGGACGGCTGGCATGCCCGGTTCGACCGGCCGGCCGACCCCGCCGACATCGGCTGGGGGCATACCTCGGAGCAGCTGGCCGCGTTCAGGTCCCCCGACGTGGAAACGCTGCTGGGCTACCACCGGGTGGTACTGGAGCGGACGAAGAGGTACATCGCGGCCCTGCCGGACGCCGGGCTGGACCGGAAGCTCAACGAGCCGTGGTTCCAGCCGCTGCCGACGGTCGGCGTGCGGATAGTCAGCATCCTCAGCGATGACCTGCAGCACGCCGGACAGGTCGCCTACCTGCGCGGCCTGCTCAAGGGCACGGGCTGGGGGAGCCCGTAGGTCAGCCGGCGGACAGAGGGGGTAGGCGGGAGCATCCGCTCCCGCGGGGCTGGGGCAGACGGCTCAACTTCCACCGCTCCTAGACAGGCCCCTAGTGGTAGTGGTGCGTCCCCATCACCACCTTGATGCCGTGCTTCATCTCCAGGATCGCGGCGAACTCCTCGGGTGTCCCATAGGGGCACTTGGGATTCGCCGTGGCGAGGCATGTGCTGAGGTGGATGGCGTCCGGCTTCATCTCCGACAGCTTCATCGCCATCCCCAGGTTGGGGGCGATGGTGCGGCCGGGGCACTCGCACCTGATGAATGCGACCACCTGCGACGGTTCCTCAAAGGCGTCGTCGCCGAGCGCGGCCGCCTTCAGGCACCGCCACTCGCCGGGACAGCCG
>CAZNMB010000376.1:0-2545 GCA_964574095.1 uncultured Dehalococcoidia bacterium | reverse complement strand
GCTGAGGTGGGGGCCATGCTGATGGATGTCGTCGCAGCCGCGCAAGGGGTGGCCGATCTAGTATACACGTCCAAAGCTTTCGAGCCGGTGAAGTTCCCGCAAGAGGTAAGCATATTCCTGTCAGAGAACCGAGTAGCACACGAGACTCATGTGCCTATACATGGCACAACAGGCAAGAAGTACTGGGTGAACCTCGATATCGACGGCAGTAGACCAACACACATCTTCGTTGAGGCCATGTCGCCTTCCCAGGAGTCGGTAATGACGGCGGTCGTCAATCGCGTCTTCAGGATGTGGTCCGATATCGACCAGACACCCTTGAAGGTTAGCCTTCTCAACGACGTTGACTATGTCTGGAAGCCAGAGGATACCGCTCTGTTGAGCAGGGTCTGTACTGTCTGTGAATGGAGCAATAAGGAACACTTCCTAGAATACGTTCAGAGCAACTGACGCGGCCGCCATTTGTGATGGGTAGGCAGCGCGAGAGGGAACCCGATGGGCATTGCCAAAGAGATACTTGACGAAGTGGCCCTCAGCCAGGAGGAGTACGACCAGATAACGCAGGAGCTGGGCCGCGAGCCGAACCTGGTGGAGATCGGGCTCTTCGGCAGCCTGTGGAGCGAGCACTGCGGCTACAAGCACTCGAAGCTCCTGCTCAAGCAGCTCCCTCACAGCTCCCCCAACGTTCTGATCGGCCCCGGCGAGGAGAATGCCGGCGCGGTCGATATCGGCGACGGCCTCTGCGTCGTCATGAAGATGGAATCGCACAATCACCCTTCGGCCATAGAGCCCTACCAGGGAGCGGCCACCGGCGTCGGGGGGATCGTCCGCGACATATTCACCATGGGGGCCAGGCCCGTGGCCCTGCTCAACTCGCTCAGGTTCGGGCCCCTGAGCGAGCCGCGGAACCGCTATCTGTTCGGCGGCGTCGTTTCGGGCATCGGAGGCTACGGCAACTGTCTCGGCATCCCCGACGTCGCCGGCGAGGTCAGCTTCTCCCCCGCCTACTCGGCCAACCCGCTCGTGAACGCCATGTGCGTCGGCATCGCCGACAAGAGGAAGCTGGTGCGGTCGAAAGCGAGCGGCAAGGGCAACCTGCTCATGCTCGTCGGCGCCGACACCGGACGCGACGGCCTCCACGGGGCTTCCGGCCTTGCATCGAGGACATTCGAGGACGAGCGCGAGATGAGGCCCACGGTGCAGGTGGGCAACCCGTTTCTGGAGAAGCTGCTCCTCGAGGCCTGTCTCGAGCTCTCGGACACCGACTGCATTGTGGGACTCCAGGACCTCGGGGCGGCGGGCCTGACCAGCTCCGCGATCGAGTCCGCCTCCAAGAGCGGCGCGGGCCTGGTCATAGACGTCCTGAAGGTGCCCCGGCGCGAGGAGGACATGACAACCTACGAGGTCATGCTCTCGGAATCGCAGGAGCGGATGCTCGCCATCGTCAAGAAGGGGCACGAGGACAGGGTCAAGGCGATCTTCGACAAATGGGACCTTCGCTCCGACATCATCGGCTATATCACCGACGACGGCATCGCCCGGATCATGGAGGGGGAGAGAACGGTAGCGGAGGTGCCCATACAGCTCCTCACGGAGCCGCCGCTCTACCGGCCCCGGGGGATCAAGCCCTCCTGGCTCGACGCGCTGCAGAACTTCGACCTCAGCGCCATTCCCGACGCCGGCAAGGATGCCGCCTCGATCCTGCTGCGCTTGCTGGCCTCGCCCAACATCGCCAGCAAGGAGTGGGTCTTCCGGCAATACGATCACCAGGTCCAGATCAATACCGTGGTCACTCCGGGAGGCGACGCGGCGGTCCTCAGGATCAAAGGCACCGCCAAAGCGATCGCCCTCACCGCGGACGGCAACGGCCGCTACTGCTACCTCGACCCGTACACGGGCGGCATCATAGCCGTTGCCGAGGCAGCCCGGAATCTGGCCTGCGCGGGCGCGGAGCCCCTGGCGATCACCGACTGTCTCAACTTCGGCAACCCGGAGAAGACGGACGTATACTACCAGCTCGAGCAGTGCATTCGGGGCATGGCCCAGGGCTGCAAGGCCCTGGACGTGCCGGTTATCAGCGGCAATGTCAGCCTCTACAACGAGACCAGGGGAGAGCCGGTCTACCCCACGCCCGTGGTCGGAATGGTCGGGCTGATCGCGGACATAGAGCGCCGATGCACCATCGACTTCAAGGAGGAAGGCGACCTGGTGGTGCTGATCGGAGGCGACGGGAAGACCGCCGACAGCATAGGAGGCAGCGAGTACCTGGAGCTGATACACGGCAAGGTCGTCGGGGCACCCGCGACCGTCGGTCGCCGGAACCTGAACACGGAGTCGATGTACGAGTTCGGGAGCCGCGCCGGCTTCTGGCGGGTGCACCGCATCCTCACCGAGCACGGCCTGCCGTTGACGGTGTACGCGGTCGGGCAGGCCCTGGAGCGGAACCCGGCCGCCGGCCGGGCGATGGTCGATGCCGGCTGGGAGGTCGCGGGCCACGGCTGGCGCTGGATCGACTACCTCGACGTCCCCGAGGAGGAAGAGCGGA
>CAZNMB010000375.1:0-2549 GCA_964574095.1 uncultured Dehalococcoidia bacterium | reverse complement strand
CCCATGAGACTCACCCCGTTCTTCATGCCCCTCGTCCTGCCCAACATGGCGGCCCCCCAGATAACTATGATCTTCCGCCTCAAGGGCTTCTGCTCCACCATAACCACGGCCTGCGCCGCCGCGACCCAGGCCATCGGCGACGCGGTGGAGGTGATACGACAGAACAAGGCGGACATAATGGTGGCCGGCGGCACGGAGGCAGCGATCACGCCGACCGGGATTGCCGGCTTCTGCGTCATGAAAGCCCTCACCACCCGGAACGACGAGCCGACGAAGGCCAGTCGTCCCTTCGACGCCAAGCGCGACGGCTTTGTGCCGTCGGAAGGCGCGGGCGTCCTGATCCTGGAGGAGCTGCAGCACGCCATCCGTCGCGGCGCTCGCATCCATGCCGAGATCGTCGGAGTCGGCGTCTCAGCCGACGCCTACCACGTGACCGCCCCTGACAGCGACGGGGATGGCGCCATGCGGGCGATGCGACTGGCTGTCGAAGACGCCCACATTGAGCCCACCGAGGTTGATTATGTCAACGCTCACGGCACGTCCACCCAGATCAATGACCCCATCGAGACACTGGCGATCAAGAAGCTTTTCGGCGCGCACGCCTACCGACTGGCCGTGAGCTCGACGAAGTCCATGATCGGGCACATCCTGGGCGGCTCGGGAGCCGTGGAGGGCATTGCCTGCGTCAAGACCATAACCTCGGGCATTATTCATCCCACGATAAACTACGAGTACCCGGACCCCGATTGCGACCTGGACTATGTGCCCAACGTGGCGAGGGAGAAAACGGTCCGGGTGGCGCTCTCGAACAGCTTCGGTTTCGGGGGCCAGAACGCCTGCCTGGTTTTCAAGAAGTACGAGGAGTAGCGCCGTCCTCCAGCTTCTCCCGGGCTGGGCACTGCTTGCCGTCCACACTCGGAATGGCCATTAGGCCAATTCTGTTTGCCCCCGAAAAAATGCCGGGAAATGCCTTGACCGCCGCCTTGGGGGTCTGGTATTCTTGTACCCGCTTTCCCCCAGACGGCTTCCTCCGGTGCCCTGCCATCCGGCCAATTGCGATACCAGTCGGTACGGCCATCTTGTTCTTTCACAACCGCCAGGGCTTGCGGAAGAGCGTGCCCCATCGGAGGTGCACTGCGGCGGGAACTCCGGTTCCTCCGCGCAGAGTGCGCCTTCGCTGCTGGTTGGCTCGGGAATGATGCTTGTCGTTCCCGCGCACGCGATGCACGCCGCTCGCCGGTGCTGAGGACGCCTGGTCAAGCCATAGCAGCGAGGAAGGGTATGAAGCAGAGATTAGCAACGGAGATCTGGCGGTCAACACTCGAAGAGCTTCAGGGCAAGGTCAGCACTGCCAACTACCAGACCTGGCTGAAGAACACTGTCGGGCTGGCGCAAAGAGACGGCAGCCTTGTTGTCGGCGTACCGAGCACGTTCGTCACCGAGTCGCTGGAGAAACGCCTGCACCCCTTGATTGAGAAGACCGTAAGCGGCATTGCCGGGCGCCCTCTTTCGGTGCAGTTTCAGGTCCATCTGGGAGACGAGGATGGGGATCTCGGGCCCGCCCAGCCGTCGACCACGGGGCAGACTTTCAGCCAGAGGCCCAGCCCCACCAAGTTCAATCGCAGGTACACTTTCGACACCTTCCTGGTGGGGACCTGCAACCGGCTCGCCCATGCCGCAGCACAGCGGGTGGCGCAGGACCCCGGCGGCAGCTACAATCCGCTGTTCATCTACAGCGGCGTCGGCCTGGGCAAGACCCACCTTCTCCACGCAATCGGGCACGTGGCCTCCAGATCCTGCCCCAGGGTGATGTACGTCACGGCGGAGCAGTTCACCAACGAATTCATCAGCGGCATCCGGGAGGGCAAGAGCGAGGACTTCAGGAACAAGTACCGCAGCGTGGATGTCCTCCTCCTCGACGACATTCAATTCATCGCGGGCAAAGAGCAGACCCAGGAGGGCCTGTTCCACACGTTCAACGACCTCCACAACGCAAGCAGACAGATCGTGCTCAGCTGCGACCGGCCCCCCAAGTCTCTGACACTGCTGGAGGACCGGCTCCGCTCACGTTTCGAGTGGGGCCTGATTGTTGACATGCAGCCTCCGGACTTCGAGACCAGGATCGCGATCCTGCAGAAGAAGGCCGAGGAGCAGAAGAGCGACGTCCCCTCCGACGTGCTCGACCTTATCGCCCGGCGCATTCAGAAGAACATCCGCGAGCTCGAGGGGGCGCTGAACCGCATCGTGGCCTACTCGCGGCTGATCAAGGAGCCGCTGACGACCGACCTCGTGACCAAGGCGCTGGCCGAGATAGCCGCCGACGCCCACAAGCGCTCGCTGACGCCCAGCCTTATCGTCCAGTCGGTAGCCGCCTACTACGGCCTCAGCATCGAAGTCCTCCAGAGCAAGAGACGCGACAAGCCCCTCACGATCGCCCGCCACCTCGCGATGTACCTGCTGCGGGAAGAGCTCCAGTGCTCATGGACCCAGATCGGCCACGAACTGGGGGGCAGGGACCACAGCACTGTCCTCCACGGGTACCAGAAGAT
>CAZNMB010000374.1:0-2550 GCA_964574095.1 uncultured Dehalococcoidia bacterium | reverse complement strand
GGTGGAAGGGCTGGCGCTGGCGGGCATGACCGAGACGCCTGTGGTGATAGTCCTAGGCCAGCGCCCCGGGCCCGCGACCGGCCTGCCGACCAGAACAGAGCAGGGCGAGCTTGGATTCGCTCTCCATGCGGGCCACGGCGAATTCCCGAGGGCGGTGCTGGCGCCCGCCACCGCCGCGGAAGCCTTCCATGCCGCCGTCAAGGCCTTCAATCTCGCCGAGCGGTATCAGGTCCCCGTGATCATCCTCACCGACCACCATCTCGCCACTTCCTACGTGACGACCGAGAGATTTGACCTGAGCAAGGTCAGAATAGACAGGGGGAAGCTCATCACCGGAGAAGAAGCCGAGGAGGCGGCGGACTACAAGCGGCACAAGGTCACCAGGTCCGGGATATCGCCTAGGGCGCTGCCTCTCCAGGGCAAGGCTCTCGTCGTCACCGATTCCGATGAACACGACGAGGCAGGGCACATGATCGAGGACGCGGAGACGAGGAACCAGCAGAATGACAAGCGCCTGCGCAAAGCCAACGGCCTGCGCAAGGAGATAGGCCGGCCCAGAATGCACCGGCGGCGGAATGCCGAAGTCACGCTCATCGGCTGGGGAAGCACGTACGGGGCCATCAGAGAAGCCTCGGAACTCCTCGCCAAAGAGGGGCTGCCCGCCAACGTGCTGCATCTGAGCGAGATCTGGCCCTTCCCGGCGGAATCCGTGTCGTCGTTCCTCGACGGCGGCACGAAGACAGTAGCCATCGAGAACAACGCCACGGGGCAGATGGCGGCGCTGATCCGCCGTGAGACGGGACACAGGGTCGATGGACACATCCTCAGGTACGATGGACGCCCTTTCACTCCGCACTACATTGTCGATCGTCTCAAGAAGGAGGTGCCGTAGCCATGGTGACACTTGCGGACTATGCCTCGACGACGGAAATCGCCTGGTGTCCGGGGTGCGGCAACTTCGGCATCTTGAAGGCACTGAAGCAGGCGCTGGTGAAGCTCGGCATCGCGCCCGAGCAGGTGCTCCTGGTCTCAGGCATCGGGCAGGCGCCAAAGCTGCCTCACTACATGAAAGGGAACGTGTTCAACGGCCTGCACGGCAGGACGCTTCCCGCCGCCACGGGGGCGAAGCTCGCCAACCACAAGCTGGTCGTCATCGGGATCGACGGCGACGGCGGGGCCTACGGCGAAGGTGCCAACCACCTGCTCGCCGCCATGCGCCGCAACGTCGATATCACCTACATGGTGCACAACAACCAGGTATATGGCCTCACGAAAGGACAGGCCTCTCCAACCAGCGACCTGGGTTTCGTCACCAAGACCACGCCGATGGGCGCCGGCCAGCCGGCGAATCCCATCGCGCTGGCGATTGCATCCGACGCCGGCTTCGTGGCACGCGGCTTCGCCGGTGACGTCGAGCACCTCTCGTCGCTGCTGCGAATGGGCATAGAGCATCATGGATTCGCCCTGATCGATATCCTGCAGCCATGCGTCTCTTTCAATCGCCGGAACACCTACGCATGGTACAAGGAGAGGGTGTACAGACTGGAGGAAGAAACCGGGTATGATCCCGGTGACAGGATGGCGGCCTTCGCCAGGGCTCAGGAGTGGGATGGCCGAATACCCATCGGCGTCATCTACAAGGCAGACCGGCAGGTGTACGAGGAGCAGCTCCCGGCCTTGAAGAAGACACCCCTTGTCAGACAGGCGATCGACCCGCTGCAGGTTGACCGGCTGCTCGACGAATTCGTCTGAGCACCGGCGCCCACCGGCCGATCGGGCTGCACGGGTGAGACTGCCATCGGAGGCGTGCGGGACGCCGAGCCTGGAATGCCAGCCTCCTGTTCGTCAGGCCACGTACACATCGCGCTGTCGGTTGCGGAGTCCCGCGGACAGCACACCGGAAGGGAGCCCTGACATAATGCGGGCTGTGGCGACCGAGGCGGGAGTTTAGTATACTTGCGCACATCCGGAAGGGGGAAGACCATGAAGGGCTTCGGACGGATGCATCAGAGTGCCGACTGGAAGATGGAGAAGCACGTCCCGGCGATAGAGTGCCCCGACAAGGTCAAGGCCGGCGATCTCTTCCCGGTGAAGGTGACTCTGGGCAAGGAGATAGCATTATGCAGCCGATAGGCCCTCTGATGAGGGAGCACCGACTGATAGAGCGCGTGGTGGGCCTGCTCGAGCACGGGCTGGAGAAGATCGGAAGACGGGACGATTCGCAGGGCCTGTTCATCACCGCTGCCGTCGATTTCCTCAGAACATATGCCGACAGGACTCATCACGGCAAAGAGGAGGACATTCTCTTCCGGGAGCTTGGCAAGAAGAAGCTCTCTCCGCAACACGGGCGAATCATGAGTGAGCTAATCGAGGAACACACCATCGCCCGGAGGACGGTCGGCAATCTCGCCCATGCCCATGAGGAGTACGTGCGGGGGAGTCCAGCGTCGCTGGCTGTCGTAGAGGCGTCCCTGAGAGAGCTTGCGGAGCTGTACCCCAGGCACATCGAGAAGGAGGACAAGCAGTTCTTCTTCCCGAGCATGGAGTACT
>CAZNMB010000373.1:0-2553 GCA_964574095.1 uncultured Dehalococcoidia bacterium | reverse complement strand
CCACAGGCGTCGGCGCGGGAGTATCTGTGGGAACAGGGGTAGGCGTGGGGACAGCGGCCGCCCCTTCGAAGACCAGATCGTCGAAGAACGCGGCGCCTCCCTCTTCGGAATTGGGGACCAACACGGCTTGGGCCCTTGCCGAGCAGGCACCTGCCGGCGCGGGACAGTATCCCGTGGTCAGGAGAATGTACCCGGACAGGTCGCCGGTGGCCTCAGACGATCGGACCACCGAGATTTCGCCCAAGCCATTCTCGTTCTCGCACCACGCGATTTCAAGGTACGCGATCACCTCGGCAGCGCCCCCTGCCACCCATCCGCTGAGGCAGTAGGTCTCGCCCTCCAGCACAGCGACTGTCTGCCAGATTCTCGCCTTGTTGCCGGTGCCGATGGCCAGCCGGGCGGCCCCTGATGAGCCGCCGTGCGCAGGCGAATCGACCCGGGATGCTTCAGCATCGGCCGTCCACGACCAGCCGCCAAGGCCGTCTTCAAACCCGGGATTCCGCAGGAGGTTCGCCTGCAGGTGCGCCGTCATGATGCTCGTCAGCGACATGACGAGCAGCGCAACGGCCGTCAGGGCAACAAGGCAGAGAGTCTTCAATTCACCTGGAGAGCGAGTAGAAGTCAGTCGACCGCGAACGCCCCTCGCCGCCTTCACCCATCCGAGATGGGTAGGGCGAGGAACGCCCATACATACTAGCCGAGTTTCGCCATTAGTCAAGCCGACGGCGACACCAAGCGCGTTGAAGGCGGCTGGTGAAGTGCTATAATTAGGATAGCCGGCGAAGAGCGGGGGTGGTTCTGGACTCAGCAGAGATAGCGAAGAAAGCCGTAGAGGCCGCGCTCGACAAGCAGGCCCTGGATATCCTGATGCTGGATATCAGGCCGGTGTCCCACTACGCCGACTTCCTCGTCATCTGCAGCGCCGACAGCGAGCGTCAGATCCACGCCATCTGCGACGCGGTCGAAGATGCCCTGGGCGAGATAGGGGTCAAGCGGTACCGCAGGGAGGGGGAGGAGGACTCGGGGTGGGTGCTCCTGGACTTCGGTGAGGTCGTGGTGCACGTGTTCTCAGCACCCGAGAGGGAGTACTACGACCTCGAGAGACTGTGGGGCGACGCAAGCCCGGTGGTCAGGATTCTATGATCCAGCCATCGACCTGCCGCTCGTAGCTGATAACCTCATCGGACGAGAAGAAGGCCGCGATCTCGTGCCCGGCATTCTCCACCGAATCCGACCCGTGCACTATGTTGCGCCCGATGTCCAGCGCCAGGTCGCCCCTGATCGTGCCCGCCGCTGAACGAGCGGGATCGGTCTCGCCCATCGTCTTGCGGACGATATCGACCGCCTTCGGTCCCTCGAAGACGGCTGCGACCAGCGGCCCCGACGTTATGAACCGCACCAGTCCGGCGAAGAAAGGCTTGCCGCGGTGGATACCGTAGTGCTCCTCCGCCTTGTCCCGGCTCAGGTGCACCATCTTCATGGCAACCAGCTTCAGCCCCGTTCGCTCCAGGCGAGAGATCACCTCGCCCACCAGCCCCCGCTGCACGCCGTCCGGCTTGATCAACACCAGGGTTCTTTCCATTCTTTCCGCCTCTCCGTTCCGGTATCAGCCGGAATCAGTCAGGATTCGCCAGCCACTTGAGCACCCCCTCCACTACTTCATCTCGATTCGCTCTGGTCACGGTGACCACCTCGACCTCAGGCCGTCGCTTCACCCCGTCCGCCCAAGGATGTGCAGAGGACATGATCGTGCCCAGAACATTCTTGCCGCTCTCCAGCGCCGTCAGCACGGCGTCTCGGAATGAGTTCGAGAACAGCTCCATCTTCCCGATCTCGTCGATGACGACCAGGTCGCAGTCGCCTATCGCTGCTCTTACCGCGGGCACGGCCACTGCGTCCAAGTTCTCCACATATACCCCGTACTTGCCGACCCGATGCGGCCCCCTGGCATCCGTGTCCGCGAGCACGGCCCTGCTCCCATCCAGCGTGACTATGCGGAAGCCGCGCCGCACGCCGCCGGCGCGCATCTCCTCCGTGTAGAAGCCTCCCGCGCTCTTGCCCGCTCTCGACAGCACCTGCCTGACAGCGCTCGTCTTGCCGCATCCCGGCTCCCCACTGAGCAGATACGCCCTCTTCATCCGTCAAGCACTTTACATAACAGTCGCGTCGTTCCAGAGAGGCGGCTCTTCTTCCCACGCGTCCGAGCCGCTCCGCACACAGGCGGCTTCACGTTGTCAGCGAGCACCGGGCCTGCTCAGGACGTCGGGCCTTGCGGCTGACCGTGATCGAAGGCTTCCTCAGGTACAGCGGCTGCAGGGCAGGGAGGGGGTCGGAATCGCCCCGGTCGAGCCTCGCCCAGCCCAGTTGGGCGAGATAACCCGCCCGCCTCAGCGCTGCCCCATCCGATACCACGAAAGCCTGCCCGCCCAGGCTGTCCTGCAGCCGCCGCGCCGCCTCTTCCGGTACCCGGCCGCAGAAGATGGTCCGGCCCTTCATCTTCGGCAGCAGCTCATCGATCGTGGTGATATGCTCCTCCAGCAACCGGCACCACCT
>CAZNMB010000372.1:0-2562 GCA_964574095.1 uncultured Dehalococcoidia bacterium | reverse complement strand
CATCTACCACCTGATGGTAGACTTCATGCCCGTTGTCAAGGACTTCGAGCTTGACCGCCACGGGATGGTCTGGATCAAGCCCAACCTCCAGACCGCCATGGTATTCGAGGACGGCGGGTCGCTGCTGCTGACACGCATGATCGAAGACACCGCCGACTCCTTCCACAAGTTCTCCGACAAGGACGCCGTCGCGTTCGGGAAGCTCATGCGAGACTGGCGGCGGATCGTGAAGGAGATTGTTGGTCCGGCCACCTACATCCCGGCCATGTCACCCCTTGACATGAGCGTTGCCATGCAGCGCACGGACATTGGGCAGAAGATGCTGGAACTCGTCGAGCAGAGCCCGCTGGAGATAATCACCAAGAACTTCGAGAACGACCGGATAAGGGCTCTCCTGCTCTATGTAAGCTGCATGTGGGGGCTTGACCCCCGGGAGACGGGAATAGGCTTCTTCGTGCCGCTTCTTCTCGACCGCGGCATGAACAAGTGCTACTGCCAAGGCGGCTCGCACAAGCTGGCCGGTGCCCTCTCGCGTGAGATCGTCCGCGCCGGCGGCACGATTCTGGAGTCCTCCGACGTCACCAAGATCATCATGAACAACGGCTCGGTCTCCGGTATCGAGCTCGGGGAAGGACGCACCCTGTTCAGCGACGTCATCATATCCAGCCTCGACCCCCACACTACGTTCCTTGACCTTCTCGGCTCGGACAAGCTGCCGGCGAACCTCAAAGACATGGTGGAAGGCTGGAAGTACGACAAGTGGAGCTTCGACACCCTGCACGTCCTGTCCACGGAGGCCCCACACTATGCCTGCGGGGAGCCGTGGGTCGATGAGTCATTCATGACGATCTTCGGCTTTGAGAGCACCGACCAGTTGCTCGCCCACTGGGACAGCGTGGTGGCGGGCAAGATCGACAAGAAGACCTTCGGAGGGCATTCCACCTGCGAGAGCTTCTTCGATTCGCACCTCGTTCGCAGGCCGGGCAAGCACGTCTCCTTCTTCCAGATGCACGCCCCCTACGACATCGAGGGCGGCTGGGACAAGCGCGGCCCCGAGATCGAGGAGGCGATCCTCGCCAAGTGGGCGAAGGCGGCGCCCAACATGAAGCGGGAGAACATCGCACAGACCGTGCAGGAGACCCCGGTGGATATCGAGATACGGCTCCCGAACATGCGCCGCGGCTCGATCAAGCACGGCGACTACAAGCCAATCCAACTGGGCTGCTTCCGCCCCAACCAGGAGTGCTCCGACCACTCCACCCCCATCAAGGGCCTCTATCTGTGCGGGGCCTCTACGTATCCGGGAGGCCTGGTGCTCGGAGGTCCGGGCTACCTCGCGGCCAACAAGGTGGCGGAGGACATGGGCGTCACCAAGTGGTGGAAGCCCACCAAGGAGATGGAGCACTTCACTAAGACGTACCTGTCTTAGGTTGTGCCGCCGATTTGCACGGCGCGGATGCTCCGGCACGCCGGACGTGATTGCCGCGCCGTGCCGCTGTGCGAGGCCAGCGCCGTTCGGGCTCGTTGCGTTGCCCGGATACATGTGGTGCTGTCCCCATAGAGTTGCCTTGAGAGACAAGATACACAAACGGGTACGAGCACCATACTCACAATCGGCGCCACGCATTATCCTCATCTATCATGGCCTGACCCGTGACGGTCGCCTTCTTGCAATGCACCCGACAACGACAGAGAGGAGACACCTATGATACAGGAAGAGCGATATGATTTCGTGATCGTGGGTGCCGGGCCCAACGGCACCGCGCTCGCGGCGTATCTCGCCAAGTCCGGGGAGAGCGTCTGCGTGCTGGAGGAGCGTCCCGAGGGCGGGGGAGCGTGTGAGAACACCGAGCCCATACCCGGGGTCCGAATCACCCCCCACGCGATGTACATGTACTCCGGCCCGGCGCCCGGCTTCGAGCAGCTTGAGCTGCACAAGTACGGGTTCAGAATGGACTGGAGCCCTCAATCCGAAAACCTGGCAGACCAGCAGGGCAGAGGCGTGGCGACAACGGAAGGCATGGCGCCGATCTCGGACAAGGACGCGATGGGCTTCGCCAAGCTGGCGGGCATGCTGGGCGACCCTCCGTTCATCAAGGACCTGCTGCGCGCCACGTTCTGGTGTCCCCCGCATCCCCCTGAGGTCGAGGTAACCGCCGAGAACGTCCCCTACATGCAGGTCTACAAGCAGCACCAGCCGGACGTGTGGACCGAGGAACTGCTCGATATGACCATGTTCGACCTGATGGACGAGTACTGCGAGACCGAGCCGTTCAAGGTGATGCACGCCATGGTGGCATGGTACTCGGGGGCGGCCGGCCACTGGGAGGGCGTGGCGATCCCCGCGTTCGCCTGTGACATAACCCTGACCATGTACAGCCAGATAAGCGTGCCGCGCGGGGGCATGCACGGGTACTACCACTCCATCATCCGCTGCGCGCTGGCGCACGGAGCGGTGGTGCGCACGTGCTGTCCCGTGGACGAGATCATCATCGAGAACGGTCGGGCGGCCGGCGTGCGGCTGCGGGAGACGGCCACCCGCGACGAGAAGAGGATCTGGGC
>CAZNMB010000371.1:0-2588 GCA_964574095.1 uncultured Dehalococcoidia bacterium | reverse complement strand
TGCCCATGATCGTATCATTGACCAGGTCTCTCAACTCCACGCCGAGCAGCTCGCTTCCCTTCTCGATAACGGCTCGATTCACGCCGGCGGCGAATGACTTGTCCTTCCACTTCTTCATCACAGACCTGGCCTCGAGATCGGCGACGCTCTTCGACGGCCGCACCAGCGCCGCCGCCGCGACGAGCCCGGTCAGCTCATCAACCGCGTAGAGCGTCCTCTCCAGCGCGCTCCGGGGCTCAACGTCGCTGCACAGGCCCCACCCGTGTGACACGACAGCGCGCACGTATTCCTCGGGCCAGCCACGATCCTCCAGTATCTCCTTCGACTTCCGACAGTGCTGCTCCGGGAAACGCTCGTAGTCCAGGTCGTGGACCAGCCCGATGACTCCCCACTTGCCCTCATCCTCCCCCGCCTTCCGGGCCATGTATCGCATCACGCCCTCGACACTGTACGCGTGCTTGAGAAGGCCCTCGCCCCTGTTGAACTCATTCAGCAGGGACAGCGCCTCTTCGTGCGTGGGTACGTGCTGCTGCATTCCCCGGCTCATCCGTCGAATCGCCGGCAGGCTCACGGTCAGCCGGTCGATGCATGATTATAAACTCTCAAGTTTGGAATAGCAAAGCTGCGGCCAGGTTCCCGTCCGTGTTGTTGACAAGCTTCGGGCAGGCACATAGTATTGCTAGTGCGCCCTCGCGCCGCCAAGCTTCGGGCGGCGAATCGCCGCCGCCTCTCTGGAGGTACTCTTGAAGGTACTGGGCATCATGGGAAGCCCCAGAGTAAGGGGCAACACCGACCTGCTGCTGGACAGGGCTCTGAGCGGAGCCGAGAGCCAGGGGGCGCAGATCGAGAAGCTCATAGTTGACAGGCTCAACATATCGCCGTGCCGGGAGTACTATGGCTGCCTCAAGGACGGCAACTGTGTGATCCGCGACGACATGGACGGAATCTACCCCAAGCTGCTCGAAGCCGACATCGTGATCGTAGCATCACCAATGTTCTTCTATGGCCTCTCCGCCCAGGTGAAGGCACTGATCGATCGCTGCCAGGCCCTCTGGGCAAGGAAGTACATTCTGAAGCAAGACCCGCCCGGCTCCGGCAGGAAGGGCGCGTTCATCGGCATTGGGGCCACGCAGGGCGAGCATCTGTTCGACGGTTCGGCCCTGACCCTCAAGTACTTCTTCCAGACCATCGGCGTCAAATACGCGGATGAACTTCTGGTGCGCGGCGTCGACAAGAAGGGCGAGATCCAGGAGCATCCTGCAGCGCTTGCGGACGCCGAGGAACTGGGCAAGAGGCTTGCCCAAGCGTAGACCACGGACAGCCATTCGCGATCTCGGAAATGGAAGTGCTCCCCGTGCGATTGCACGGGGAGCACTGTAATAGCCCTCTGGCCAGGCGCCGAATGCGCTACCTCTTGCGGTACTGGCGAGCCTTGCGAGCCCTCCTCAGCCCGTACTTCTTGCGCTCCTTGATCCGGCAGTCCCTTGTGATCAGCCCGTGGCTGCGGAGCACCGGCTTCAGGCTCGCGTCCATCACGACGAGAGCGCGACTTATCCCGTGACGGATCGCTCCCGCCTGAGATGAGAAGCCGCCGCCGTCAACCTTGACGACCGCGTTGAACTTGTCCTGCAGGTTGGTAACCCTCAGCGGCTCGGTGATGGCGGTCCGCAACCGCGGAATGTCGAAGATGTCCTCATACGGCTTGCCGTTGACGATGATGGCTCCGTTGCCGGACATCAGCTTCACCTGGGCCACCGCCGTCTTTCGTTTTCCTGTGCTGCGGAAATAGGCTTGCTCGTTCAACCTAGCTCTCCTTCCCGATCGCCTTCACCTGCCCCTCATGTGGATGCTCGGCTGCAGGATAGACCTTGAGCTTCCGGAACATGGCCGCACCCAACCGGTTGTGCGGAAGCATGCCCTTCACCGCGCGCTCGATCACTCTCGTGGGGTGCGTCTCCAACATCGTCCCCAGGCTGGTGCTCTTCAGGCCGCCGGGGTACTGGGAATGCCGGTAGTAGATCTTCTTGGTCAGCTTGTCCCCCGTAACCCTGACTCTCGATGCATTCAGCACGATCACATAGTCACCGACGTCGATGTGCGGCGAGTAGGTCGGCTTGTGCTTGCCCTTCAGCAAGATCGCAACCTCTGACGCCAGCCTGCCCAGGGTCTTGCCCGAGGCATCGATAACCCACCACTTCCGCTCTATGTCGGAAGCCTTGACACTATACGTTCTCATACAACTGCCCTTCGCTGAACTTGTCCTCCGGGTAGCTCACTTTCATCAAGCAGAGCCCGTGTGCCGGCGCGACCGGCGCCGCCAGGGCGGGCTTCTTCGCCTCCATTATCTCACGAAAACCGTCGACTGACAGCCTGCCCTGGCCGACTCTTGTCAACGCACCCACCGTGAACCGCACCTGCTTGTTCAGGAACGAGTTGGCCGCGATCTCGAAGCAGACCAACTCCCCATGCCTGCTGACTTCCGTCTCATAGACCTCGCGCTCTGTGCTTCGCCCCGTGGGCCCGGTGAACGAAGCGAAGTCATGCTTCCCCACCAGGAGTCGGCAGGCCTCGTTCATCGAGTCCGTATC
>CAZNMB010000370.1:0-2596 GCA_964574095.1 uncultured Dehalococcoidia bacterium | reverse complement strand
GGGGGTGGATGCGATCTCCGATTTCATGGAGGAGAAGGGCTACGGCAGGAGGACGGTGAGCTACCGGATTCGCGACTGGCTCATATCCCGCCAGAGGTACTGGGGAGCGCCGATCCCGATAGTCTACTGCTCCCGGTGCGGCACCGTTCCCGTGCCCGAGAGCGACCTGCCCGTGCTGCTGCCTGAGGACGCGGAGTTCAGGCCCACCGGAGAATCGCCGCTGAAGTACCATGAGTCGTTCGTGAACACGACGTGCCCGAAGTGCGGCGGCCCGGCCCGGCGCGAGACGGATACCATGGACACCTTCATGTGCTCCAACTGGTATTTCCTGCGCTACACCAGCCCGGGATGCGATGACGGGCCCTTCGATCCCGACAAGATCGCCTACTGGATGCCCGTGGACCAGTACACGGGTGGAGCCGAGCACGCGACCATGCACCTGCTCTACGCCCGCTTCTTCAACAAGGCCATCAGGGACCTGGGCCTCGTGGGCTACGACGAGCCGTTCACCCGCCTGTTCAATCAGGGCACCATCGTGATGGAACATCAGAAGATGAGCAAGTCGCGGGGGAATGTGGTGAACCCGGACGAGTACGTGTCGAAGATGGGTGCGGACACGGTTCGCGGCTACCTGATGTTCCTCGGCCCCTGGGACCAGGGTGGCGGATGGGACGACAGCGGAATCAGCGGCATCACGCGCTGGCTCAATCGCGTGTGGAACCTGGCGCTGGAGGAGCGGCAGGACGCTCCAGAGGCCGATGAGGATATGGCGGGCGAGCTCCGCCGTCAGACCCACAAGACCGTGAAGAGGGTCACTGAGGATGTCGAGAAGTTCCGTTTCAACACGATGCTGGCGGCTCTCATGGAGTTCACCAACTACCTGAGCAAGGTCAGGGAGGAGCGGCCGGTCGGGGGTGAGGCCTGGAGGGAGGCGATCGAGACGCTGCTTCTGCTCGTGGCCCCCTCAGCGCCCCATCTGGCCGAGGAGCTGTGGGAGAGGACCGGGCACTCGTACAGCATCCACAACCAGCCGTGGCCGACCTGGGACGAGCGCATGGTGGCGGAGGACCAGGTTATCCTGGTGATACAGGTCAACGGCAAGCTGCGCGATAAGGTGGCCGTGCCGGCGTCCATCACGGAGCCCGAGGCGCGCGAGGTCGCGCTGGGAAGCAAGCGCGTGCAGGCGCATGTCGAGAACCGGCAGATTCGGAACGTCGTATTCGTGCCCGGGAGACTGATCAACGTAGTGGTCGGCGGCTGAGGCGCTGCGGGCCGCAGGAATACTCCATCAGATTTGGAGATGTGACAGATGATGAAGGAGATAACAGTATACGCGCGAGCGGGACAGGGAGCGATCACAACCGCCACCATAATGGCCAACGCCGCCTTCGAGGACGGCAAGTATGCTCTGACCTTCCCGACCTTTGGGGCCGCTCGCATCGGCGCTCCCATGAATGCGTTCGTCCGCATCAGCGACGGGCCGATCAGGGTGCGCAGCCAGATCTACACGCCTGACTACGTTCTTGTCCAGGACCCCACGCTGATGAAGGTGGCCGACGTAGTCGCCGGGCTCAAGCCGGAGGGGCTCGCTGTGATAAACAGCAAGAGGAAGCCGTCCGAGCTTGGCCTCAAGACCAAGGCCAGGGTGCTGACGGTGAACGCGTCCCGGATCGCGATGGAGATAATGGGCCGTGGCGACAGGGTCAACACCGCGGTCATCGGCGCGTTCGTCGCGGCCACCGGTGAGCTGACCATGGAGTCGCTCGAGAAGGCGATCAACACTCGCTTCTCGGGCAGGGCGGCGGAAAGCAACTGGAAGGCACTGCTTGCAGCGTACAATGAGGTCAAGAAGGGGAGTGGCTCATGAAGCTGACATTGGGGAATGTCTCCAGACCCGGCGAGAGCCCGGTCAACGAGACGGGAAGCTGGCGCACTTCGAACAAGCCGCGTTTTCTGCAGCAGAACTGCATTGCCTGCGACATGTGTGCCCTGCACTGCCCGGAGGGATGCATATACGGCGAGGAGGAGAACACCTACATCAACGATGAGAGATACTGCAAGGGCTGCGGTATCTGCGCCTGGATCTGCCCCAAGGATGACATCGAAATGATCCCGGAGGTGGCCGAAGATGACTAGACAGATGCTGCAGGGATGCCGCGCGATCTCAGAGATGGTGACTCTCTGCCGTCCGCAGGTGGTCTCCGCCTATCCGATAACGCCGCAGACGGTAATCGTCGAGGAGCTGGCCCAGATTGTGGCCGACGGGCGTCTGAAAGCGGAGTTCGTGAACGTCGAGGGTGAGCACTCGGCCGCGTCCACCGTCCTCGGCGCCAGCGCCGCGGGCGTTCGCGTCTTCACGGCGACTTCATCCCAGGGGCTGTTGCTCATGGCTGAGGTGGTGTTCAACATCGCCGGAATGCGGCTCCCCGTGGTGATGGTGAACGCGAATCGCTCGGTATCGGCGCCGCTCAACATCTGGAATGACCAGCAGGACTCGATGGCGGTGAGGGACAGCGGCTGGGTCCAGCTCTACGCGGAGAACAACCAGGAGGCCTGTGACTTGATCCTCCAGGCCTACAAGATCGCTGAAGACCAC
>CAZNMB010000369.1:0-2610 GCA_964574095.1 uncultured Dehalococcoidia bacterium | reverse complement strand
TGTTGAACACGCCTCCGGTTCCCGGCCAGTCGGTGATGTCGTTCTCGATGTAGTCCCGGATGGCCTGTTTGTCGGGCCCGACCTGGTTCAATGCCTCGACCACCATCATCAAGGCGTCGTAAGCATGGCCTCCGAAGGTGTTCGCTGTGCCCTCGCCGTAAAGGGACTCGAAATCCGCCTTGTATTCAAGCAACAGTGTCTTTTGAGGATCACTGTCAGGCAACTGGTCGGCGACCAGCAGCTTGCCCGCGGGGAAGATGACCCCGTTGACGGCGTCCCCTCCGAGCTCAATGAACTTCTTGTTGGCGATACCATGACTTTCGAACAGGGGGAGGTTCACGTTGGGATCGTCGGCTAGGTTCTTGGCGATGATCGCGGGCCCCGGGTTGGTGCCCCAGCAGACGATCGCCTCGGCGTCTGTGCCTCCGATCTGCGTGATCTGTGCGCTCATGTCGGTATCAGACGTGCCGAAGGTCTGGCTGGACACGATCGTGATGCCGTGGCTGGGCGCCTCCGACTCGAGCACGGCCTTGCCGCCGGCCCCATACCCGCTGGTGTCGGTTATCGTCGCTATCTTGGTGATACCCTGCGTATCGAGGTAGTCGTAGATGGCTTGCGCGGCAAGCACGTCGGACTGCGGGGTCTTGAAGACCCAGTAGCTGTCTTCAACCGGGGAGACTATGAGGTAGCTGGCTGCGCACGAAACCAGGGGGACCTCGGCTGTTGTCACCGTCTCCTTGATTGCCAGGCTTTGCCCGCTGCCCGTCGGGCCGATGATAGCGAGCACGCCGTCTGTGTCGATGAGCCTGTTCGCGAGAGTGACGGCTTTCGTTGAGTCGGTCTCGGTGTCGTATACTATGACTTCCAGTGGGTGACCGTCGATTCCGCCCGCCTCATTGATCTGATCGACCAGCATATCGACTGTCTGCTTCTCCGGCACACCCAGTGGGGCGTTGTTGCCGGTGACCGCGAAAAGGGCGCCCACCTTGTAGGGCTCCTTCTCGCTCGAGCACCCCGCCACTCCCATGGCAGCCAATGCCACCACCATCGCCAGGACCATCGACCATCTGAGGTAACGTCGCATATGTCTTCCTCCTTTCATTTCTTCACAAGCTCAGCGTTCAGCAATCCCCCCCTTGCTGGCGCTCATGTCCAGGAACGACACTGTCGTGTTGACGGGCCGGCGACGTACTCGTGGCTGGAAACCTGCCCCAGAGTCGGGGTCAGGCTGAAGCGCCTGCCACAGACTATCGCGTTCGGCCGGCGGCACGCCTCCTGCGGGGGGCGCGCAATCCGCGAAGGATTATAGCCGATGGTTGTAGCGAGTGCAATAGTTGACGGCATGTTTGGGCGAGAATATGATGGCAGCGTGAAGCTGGCCGTACTCTCCGACACGCATATGTCCCGGCTGGAGCAGTTGCCGAGGAAACTGCTGGATGGTCTCAGCGAGGCGGACCTTATCATCCACCTCGGTGACTTCACGGGCAAGGAGCTGCTGGATGGGCTGAGGACGCTGGGCGATTTCCGGGGCGTCGCCGGGAATATGGACATTGCGGCGGTGAGAGCCGAATTGCCCGAAGAAGCAGTCCTGGACCTGGATGGCAAGAAGGTGGCTATCACGCACGGCTGGGGCGCTCCGTGGGGCCTTCGCGAGCGCCTGGCCGCTCGTTTCGAGGGAGTTGACGTTGTCCTGTACGGGCACACGCACCGGGCCGCCGAGGAATGGGTCGGCGGCATGCTCTTCTTCAATCCAGGCAGCGCTTCGGGCAAGTTCCCGGCGCTCCGCAAGACCTACGGCGTGATCGACATCGGGGAATCGGTCCGGGGGAGGATCGTCAGGATTGACTAGCGTGACGCTCGCGGCATGGCGGGCCGATCGCCGAACGGGTTTCCGCGCTCAATTCCGCCTCTCGTCTTGAGAACCCGCCCGCCGCTGTCGCGGCGCAGGTTTGTCGGAGCTCTCCTCGCCCTCCGGGCTCGTGTCGAACGCGTCGTGCAGGCTTATCTCCTCAAGTATTCCCGGAGTGCTTCTCCCGAAGGAGGTCGTGATCCCGTAGACCTCGCCGAAGGAGAGCTTCAGTATGATGACCTGCTCCGGACGGGCGAAGATTATGGGCAAGCCGCTCCATGGGATCGGCGCCGAAGGGCAGTAGAGCTTGTACATGTTATCCATCTTGCCGCTCTTGTTCAGGAACTTCTGCGCGCCTACGAGCGCCGCGATGTAGTAGGTACCCTCAGAGAACCGGACCAGAGCCCCGGGCATGTCATGGATGGATTGAGGGATTCTGCCTTCACCGAGGAACCAGTTGAGCACGGGGACCCTGGAGGCGAACTTGCTGAAGAGGCGCAGTACGGGTTTCCAGGTGAACGCGAGGCCGACGAGCGCGACCAGCAGAGCGGTGAAGACGATGGTCAGGGGCACCACCACCACGGATGACTCGCTGCCCGTGAGCGATTCGATCAGCGGGCGCCACCATCCGACCAGTATGCTGAGCAGCGTGTAGACGATGAAGGCAAGGATGCCGAGGGAGAAGACGATTATCGCTCCTCGGGTCAGGCCCTCCCTCAGTGCCCTGGCCGGCCCGCCCGGTCTCGACGCCTGTGGCAACG
>CAZNMB010000368.1:0-2626 GCA_964574095.1 uncultured Dehalococcoidia bacterium | reverse complement strand
TCTCGATGGCCTGGATCGAGGCGCGGTAGTTCAGGATGGCCTCCTCCAGCTCCTTGCCCTTCTGGTCCCAGCCCCCGTCGATCTCGTAGGGCGCGTGCATCTGGAAGAAGGAGACGTAGCCGCCATACGGGGAATGGACAAGGTGGGGGTCGAACCGGCTCTCGCAGGTGGCGTGGCCTCCGAAGCTGCTCATGTCGATCTTGCCCGCCACGACGTTGTCCCAGTGGGCCAGAAGCTGGTCCAGGCCCTCGATGCCGAAGATGGTCATGAAGGCGTCATCGATCCAGTTGTCGTCGCACTTGTAGCGCGGCGGCTCCTTGGTCGCGACGTGCAGGGTGTAGTAGCTCCACTTGTCGTACTTCCACCGCTCGATCGAGTCCTTGAGGTCCGGCGGCAGGTTCGCGGCCCCGACCAGGTCGAGGAACGTGGTGTGGGGATCGAGGGTGGACATGACCACCTTGCTGCGGAGCGTGCGTCCCTCCGCGATCCGGACGCCGGCGACGCGGCCGCCTTCCATCAGGATGCTGGTGACCTCGGCGGCGTCCACGATCTTGCCGCCGTTGCCCAGTATCTCGCGGGCCAGTGAAGCCGCGAACTTGTGCGATCCGCCGTCGCAGTAGCACTTGTTGGTGCCCCGCTGCAGCATCAGCGCGACGAACATTCCGATTCCGGTCTCCCTGGGGTCAAGGCCCCACATGCAGCTGGTGTACACGAGCAGTGCCCGCACGCGGTCGTCCTCGAAGCTGTTGGTGATGATCTCCAGGGGGCTCTGCTCGACGAGCTCGAGCATCTCCTGGCCGAGCTTGGTCTTCTGCATGGCCATGGTGATGTCGAGGGGCGACATGGGTGGTATGTACGTGGCCGGTCCGAGGATCTCATCGACGATCTTCCGCCATCTACGCATCAGCTTGCCGAAGGCGACGGCGTCCTTGTAGCTGAACTTGGTTATGGAGTCCTTCGAGTCCTCGACCATGCGCGCCAGCAGCAGCGACATGCCGTCCTGGAATACCATGCCCGCTTGAGCGTTGGGTTTGGTCCACATCAGGGCGTGGTGGTCAAGGTTGAAGTCCTGCAGCACGGGCATGTAGTCTACCATCAGGTGGTAGACGGCATGCATGTTCGAGTAGTAGCCGGGGAAGAGGACCTCCTCCGTGGCGAGACCGCCGCCGATCTCGTAGCGGCGCTCCACGAGGACGACGTTCAGGCCGGCCTTGGCCAGGTACGCAGCTGCTATCAGGCCGTTGGGCCCGCCCCCGATGACAATGGCATCCCACTCGCTTTCGTCGGGAAACTCATCGAATATCTTGCCAAGCAATGGGTCCGGCATCGTATCAATCCTCCTTCTCAGCGGGGAATAGCGGATATCTTCCCTTGCTGCGGTATGTACCACGGCGACGGGTACCACCACTTGCCGGGCTGGACGTGTCCATCCTCGATCAGGATGTGCATCAGGTTATAGGGGATGGCCATGTGGCACAATCCTCCGGGGTGGCAGGCTGTCTGGTTGCAGAGGTAGAGCCCGGGCACCGGGGTGCGATAGCGGGCCAGCTCGGGCATGGGGCGGTTCTCCGCCCACTGGTCGTCGCAGTGGCGGGTACCGCACCACGTGCCGCCGATGAGCCCCGCGTTGCGGAACTCGGATTCGTAGGGGGTGTTCGCCAGGTGCATGATGAGGTTGTCGTCGTCCATGTTCTCGATCACCTGGCCGAACGCCTTGCGCATGTAGGCGTTGATCTCTTCCTTCTTCTTGTCCAGGGCGTCAGGACCGTCGGGCACGTACTCCGGCGGCGGTACGTAGACGTAGTAGGGCGACTCGAGATAGGCTCCGGGAATCGTACACTGCCGGTCGTCCTCGCGGAACCGCGCGCTCTGCGTCGCGATCCACATCAGCCTCTCGGGTGGCACCGTGGGATCGCCGCGGCGGCCGTCCACGTCGGCGACGTGCTCGTAGTAGATCTCTCGTGAGTCGCAGGGATACGGCCCGCCGTACTCACCCGGCCCTTCGCACTTGGGGGCTCTGAACTTGGGCCTCGGGACCAGCGGCTTGTGCGTCAGCAGATGCGATACCCAGATGCTGCCTCCCTTGACGCTGATGTCCTCCACCTTCCTCAGGAAGCTCTTGCCGAGATGCTGCGGCCCGACGAGCTTGAGGAAGGTCTGCTTGACGTCAATGGCGCTCACCACCGCCTTGTTGGCCCAGATCCTCTTCTCATCGCGGGTGGCGGTCTCCCTCAGCCGCACGCCGGCCGCGCGCCCGTTCTGGATGATGATCTCGTCCACGGGACAGCAGGTGCGCACCACCGCGCCGTGGGCGAGGGCACAGCGGATGATGGAGTGGTAGTAGCCGTGCATGCCGCCGCGAGGGACGCTGATCCCGCTGTAGAGCGTGAGCGTAATGTCACAGGCCAGAGCCGGAATGGCCACGCCCTCCCAGTGGCCGGCCGCCCCCGAGTACCACGCCACCATGGCGTGCATCACCTTGAACGGCTCGGTCTCCAGGTGCTCGTCCATCAGGTCGAACATGGTCATGTCGAGCAGCTCTTCGGTCCATATGTCGGGCGCGTGCTGCTTGTAGACCTGCATGTAGGGGACGTTCTCGGCGGTTACCTCCACCTCAGGAGGGTGG
>CAZNMB010000367.1:0-2630 GCA_964574095.1 uncultured Dehalococcoidia bacterium | reverse complement strand
TCGTGGACACCGGAGACTCCGAATGCGCGGGGTGCTTCCGCTGCGTGCAGGAGTGTAAGGGCAACGTGCTCACAAGGGTACGGAACTCGCGCTTCGACGCCCTCGGCGATGACTACTGGACGCCCGCTATCATCTCGCAGATCTGGAAGCAGGCGGAGACCGGCAAGATCCCGGTCTCGGGTGCCGGATACCGGGGCCCGTTCTGCGGCCCCGGTTTCGACCAGATGTGGACGGATATGTCCGAGATCGTACGGCCGACCCGCGACGGCATCCACGGCCGCGAGTATATCAGTACCGTCATCGAGCTGGGGAGGCGCCCTGAGAAGCTCGAGTTCGGCGGCGACGGAGCGCTGCTCACCGAGGTCCCGCCGTTCGTGGAGCTACCGGTCCCCGTCATTCTGGAGCCTTCCCCCGTTGGCATCGTGAGCGGGTCCGTGCGGAGGGCCATCGCCAAGGCCGCGGTGAAGCTGGGCACGCTGGCCACGGCCGGCTACGATGATGCCCGGCAGGACCTGGCTTCCTATCGCAATAGCCTCGTCGTTGAGCTGGACCCCGCCAGGCACTCGCCGGCTGCGGTCGAGGGCGCTCCTGTCGTGCAGATTGCCTACTCCGACCGGGCGATGGAGGATGTCGCCGCCGTGAAGGCCGCCGGCGCCGCCACCGTCGTGTCCATCCGCCTCCCGCTGGACGAGCGGGCCGCGGAACGGGCATCCGAGCTCGCCGGGAGTGGGGCCGAGGTCATCCATCTGGAGGCCGACTGCAAAGGAAACGGGCGCGGAAAGCGCGAGGCCGATTTCGTCACGGAGCTTGTTCGTGAGGTGCACCTGCGTCTCGTGGCGGACTCGACGCGGGAGAGGGTCACGCTGCTGGTCTCGGGCGGTATCGCCCTGGCCGAGCATGTGGCCAAGGTTATTATCTGCGGCGCCGATGGCGTGGGCGTGGACGTGGCCCTGATGGTTGCCCTGGAGTGCCGGCTGTGCAGTGAGTGCGGCGACGGCATCGAGTGCCCGGTCGGATTAGACAACGTGCCGGTCGAGTACGGGGCGCAGCGAATCGTCAATCTCATCGGCGCCTGGCACTCCCAGCTCATCGAGGTGATGGGCGCCATGGGCATGAGGGAGGTCCGCCGGCTCAGGGGCGAGGTCGGAAGGGCGATGTTCTTCGAGAACCTGGAGAAGGAGAACTTCGCGCCGGAATTCGGAGAAAGGGACGCGGCGGCTCCGGGTTGCGCGGCCGCAGGGACCGGTGCCGTGGCGGATGCTGCCGCGCCGGCGGCATTGGCCGCGACCCCTCCGGCATGGACGTTCCCGCCGGTCGAGGGGCGGATCGAATACTCCGGGTCGAGGTACAGGAACCGGCTCTCCAAGTACCGCGTTGTCAGGACCGGCGACTGCGTTGCATGCGGCAAGTGCGCTGAGGTGTGCGCGGAGGGTGTGCACGTGAGAGGCGGCGATCGCATGCTTGCTCCGATATCATTCTTCTGCGTCGGCACCGAGGCATGCTCGGAGCGGGGCGCGTACTGTGTCACCGCCTGCCCGGAGCGGGCGATAAGCGTGACTCTGGACCCGGTGTGGGAAGCCTTCGGCGACCCCCGGTGGACATCCGACCTCATTGTGAGCACGTGGCTTCAGGCGGAGACCGGGAGGCCGCCCGACAACGGCCTTGAGTATCGCGTCGGTGCCTCCGGCGGCGGGTTCGACAAGATAGACTTCGCGTTCCCGGAGCAGCCTGTGGACCCCGGCCTCGCGCCGCGCGACATCGATTTGTCGATACCGCTGAACCGGCGGCGCGATGACAACAGGCCTCAGGTGACTATCGGCTTCCCGGTCTACGGGGGCGGCATGAGCTTCGGCGCCATCAGCCTCGCCACCATCGTGGCGCGGGCCAGGGCCTACGGCGCTTTCGACTCCTTCACCTGCACCGGCGAGGGCGGCTACCCGGACGCGCTGGTGCCGTACCGGGACCACGTCATCACCCAGGTGGCCACCGGGCTGTTCGGAGTGCGGGAGGAGACCATCCAGCGGGCACGGATCGTCGAGTTCAAGTACGCCCAGGGCGCCAAGCCCGGACTGGGGGGGCACCTGCTGGGAGACAAAGTGACCGCGGAAGTGGCACGGATCAGGGAGTCGGTCGAGGGCAATGCCCTGTTCTCTCCGTTCCCGTTCCACTCGGTGTACTCGGTCGAGGACCACAAGAAGCACGTGGACTGGATCAAGGCCATCAGCCCGGATGCGCTGGTCTCGGTCAAGGTCTCGAGTCCCACGGACGTGGACATGGTGGCCGTGGGCAGCTATTACGCCGGGGCGCACATCATCCACATCGACGGCAGCTATGGCGGGACCGGCGCCGCGCCCGACATCGCCAAGAAGAATATCGCCATGCCCATCGAGTACGCGATCCCCAAGGTGCACCGGTTCCTCGTGGCGGAAGGGATACGGGACCAGATGACGCTCATCGCGTCAGGTGGTATCCGCACGGCCTGGGACATCGCCAAGGCGATGGCGCTCGGGGCCGACGGTGCGGTGATCGCCACCGCCGAGATGGTGGCGCTCGAGTGCATCCGTTGCGGCAGGTGCGAGAGCGGCCGCGGCTGTCCCCGGGGCATAGCCACCACCGATCCGGAGCTGTCG
>CAZNMB010000366.1:0-2643 GCA_964574095.1 uncultured Dehalococcoidia bacterium | reverse complement strand
TGTCCATGCCCGGCTTCGGCACGACGGGGCCCTGGCGGAACTACGTGACCTTCGGCCCCAACATCGAGATGGTGTCCGGCATGCCCACCATCAGCGGCTACCCCGACGGCGAGCCCATGATGACCGGGTACATAGCCGATCCCATCGCCGGGCTGATGGGAGCTGTTGCCGTCATGACCGCCCTTGAGCACCGGAGGCGGACCGGGGAGGGGCAGCGCATCGACATGTCCCAGATGGAGGCCATTACCACGCTGATGGGGTCACCTCTGATGGAGTACTCGATGAACGGGCGGCTGCAGCCGCGCCGGGGCAACCGGCATCCTTCCGAAGCCCCTCACGGGGTGTACCGCTGCGAGGGCGATGACCAGTGGGTCACGATCGCGGTGTCCTCGGAGGAAGACTGGGCCGCGCTCTGCAAGGCGATGGGGAATCCGCCGTGGACGCGCGATCCGAAGTTCTCGGACATGGCTGGCCGCTCCCGGAACCACGACGAGCTCGATGCCCTGATTTCCCGGTGGACAGAGAAGCGCGACAAGCATGAGGTGATGCGGGCTCTGCAGGGCGTCGGGGTCGCGTCGATGCCTGTCCTGTCCTACGCGGACGTGCTGAGCGACGAGCATCTCGGACAGAGGGGCTTCTTCGAGACGGTCACGCGCCCGGCAACCGGCACCCATCCCTATCCGGGCTTCCCCGCGAAGTTGTCGGAGACGCCGGTCTCCATTCGCCGGCCCGCGCCGACCCTCGGCCAGGACAACGAGTACGTGCTGGGCGAGCTGCTGGGGATGACGGAGGAGGAGATCGGCCGGTTGGCTGGCGGGGAGGTCATCGGCACGAAGCCCCAGGGATGGGCCTACAGCATGGCCGCCGACGAGGCTGTCGCGAAGCTGAAAGACATCCACGGCAAAGACGCGTGATCGGCAGGGAGCAGTGACAATGAGGAAAGACTTCGAAGTCGTGATCGTGGGAGGCGGCCCCGGCGGGCTGGCAGTCGGGTGCCTGCTGGCCAAAGAGGGTATATCCTCGGCGATCATTGAGAAGGACCCGGCCGCCGGGGGGCGGTTCCGCTCCGTGGACTTCCACGGCTGTTGTTTAGACAGCGCCATCCATTTCCTGGCATCGCTGGTCGGCCCCCCGGAGAACACGTCCGCCTACCAGTTCTTCAAGATGTTGGGCCTGCCTCTTGAGTACAAGTCTGTCCCCTGGGCCATGGGGCTGGTCACCCGGGAGAGACCCGGCGCGGTGGATTATCTCGCCATGGACCCCAGGCTGGGAGCGGAGAATTTCTTCAACTTCTTCGCCTTCGCGACGGGTGTTACCATGGGCGATTCGGCGAAGGCCGAGTTGAGACGGGTTGCCGACATTACGGCGGACATGTCTGATGAGGAGTGCCACAAGGTAGTCGACATATCGTTTGCCGAATGGATAGACCGGAACGTGAGTGACCCGATCGCCCAGGCGGTGATGTATGGCATGGAGCCCGTGGTCGGCGCGTCCCCGAAGGACACGAACTTCGGCTATGTCGCCAAAGGCTTCGGTTCATTCAAGAGTCACGGGGCCCCTCACATCTGGTATCCGAGCAGCGGCACGCTGGAAGAGGCATTCATTGCGCCCATGGTGCGGTACTACACGGAGCACGGGGGCGAGATCCTCACGAGCAGGAGGGCGGTGAACATCGACATAGCCGGTGGCAGGGCGACCGGTGTGGTCGCCGCTGACACAAGGAACTGCCAAGTTCTTGAGGAGTATGCAGCTCCCGTAGTCGTGTGTGCGATGCCCATATTCCAGGCCGTTGCCGCCAATATCCTGAGGCCGGAGTTCCTCACCGAGGACTGGGCCGAGTCGATCAGGCGATGCGCGGCTCTGGCCGGGCCGGACCTCTGCGGGTACTTCCTGCTCCGTGAGCAGGTGGTCCCCACAGACGGGTATGGCTGGATCCACATCTTCGACACGGACTATGGTATTCCTACCTACGTGGGTGACATGGCGCTCGGATCCCTGACCAATGCCACGGTGCCCCCGGGGAAGCAGGTTGTGGCGTCCCTCGTCGTGGGCTCGGCGCCGATCGCCCAGTTCGGCTTGCAGCCCTCGATGGACACGATTCGACAGGCACAAGGGAGATGGAAGGAGTCGGCGGAGAAGGCGTTCCCGGGCTTCAACGATGCCATTGAGCATGAGCTGATTAGCCTCCAACTCAATTTTACCCGGTATGCCTATGCCACGGTGGCCACGGAGTTGGAAATCCAGTCGCCCAACATCGACGGGCTTTACTTCGCGGGCGACTCCATCTGGGCGGTGGGCAATCCGATGTCCGACAAGTGCTACCAGATCGCGTTCCCGCTGTGCGAGCGCGTTGCCGAGTTCCTTCACGGGCGATCGTGAGCCCGGCTGCGAGACGAAATCGAAAGGAGGGCCAATGCGGAAGCTGTTGAGGGTTGACCTTTCCCGGGGTTCGACACGCGAAGAGGATATTCCGCCGGGCATGGCCGAATCGTTCGTCGGCGGGCGGGGCTTCGGCGCCAGGTACGTCTACGATGAGATAGCGCCCAAGACCGATCCACTCGGGCCGCAGAACAAGCTCATGATCGGCCCCGGGCCGCTGTCGGGGACCGGCGCCCAGTCCATGTCGAAATGGATGGTCTACAC
>CAZNMB010000365.1:0-2646 GCA_964574095.1 uncultured Dehalococcoidia bacterium | reverse complement strand
CTTGAGCGGAGCTCCTTGAGAATGCTGGTCTCTGTCACGTCCCTGGTCTGCGTGTAGTACTGGGCGTCGGTGGGGACGGCGTAGGCGGTGCGGGCGACCAGGTCCAGGTCGGTGACGAGATAGGAGTCCCCCTGGTGCAGGTACACGGCGCCGGGGTGGGCCTGGAAGAAGGCGTTGGCCTCCTCGATCGTCTCGAGGACGCGGCCGCTCGCGGCGTCCACCAGGTCGTAGTTGTGCGAGGACGCGGAGCGGATGCTGATGTCCTGGGCGGGGTACTCCACGGCGGGGGACGGGTGCCATCGCATGCGGTGCCTGCGCAGCAGCCGGTCGCCTTCGAGCCCGGCCACAAGCTCGCGGGCGTCGTCGCCGAACCGGCCCAGCTCGCTCTCGATCAGGGGCAGCTCCCAGGCGGCGCAGAGGAGGTGGGGCTTGAGGATGTACGGGTTGTCCGGGTCGGTGAGGGCGTTCTCGTGGCTGCGGTCGAAGAAGAAGTCGGGATGCCGCATCAGGTACTGGTCGAGGGGGTTGTCGAGGCCGACGAGGAAGCTGAGGGAGCGCCCGGTGCCGCGGCCGCTCCGGCCCGCCTGCTGCCATGTGCTGGCGATGCTGCCGGGGTACCCGGTGAGCACGGTGGCATCGAGGTCGCCGATGTCCACGCCGAGCTCCAGCGCCGTGGTCGCCACGGCGGCCACCAGATCGCCGTCGAAGAGCGCGCGCTCGATCTCGCGGCGGTCCCCGGCCAGGTATCCGGCGCGGTAGGGCTTGACCAGCTCTCCCAGGCCGGGCTCCCTGCGCTCGAGCTGGTCCCTCACGTACATGTAGACCAGCTCGGTCAGGCGGCGCGTGCGGGTGAAGGCGAGGCTGCGGATGCGCTGCACCACCAGCTCCGTCAGGATGAGCGTGGCCTCGCTGTTGGCGCTGCGCCGCGCCGAGCGGGCCTCGTCGATGAGCGGAGGGTTCCAGAAGACGAACTCCTTGCCGCCGTGAGGGGAGCCGTCCTCGGCGACGACCTCGAACTCGGCCCCGGTCAGGCGCTCGACGTGCTCCCCGGGGTTGGCGATGGTGGCCGAGCAGCAGATGAACCGGGGGCTCGACCCGTAGTGGGCGCAGAGGCGTCTCAGCCGCCGGACCACGTTGGCCACGTGCGAGCCGAAGACGCCGCGATAGACGTGCGCCTCGTCGATGACCACGTAGCTGAGCCGGGAGAGCAGCTCCCGCCACGAGTTGTGATTGGGCAGGATGCCCAGGTGCAGCATGTCGGGGTTCGACAGCACTATCTGCGCCGATCTCTTGATGCCGCCGCGCTCCAACTGCGGCGTATCACCGTCGAACGCGGCGCAGTCCAGGCTGATCTCGTTCGGGCCGACAAGCTCCCTGAGGCTGCGGAGCTGGTCCTGGGCCAGGGCCTTGGTGGGGAAGAGGTAGAGGGCGCGGCTGCCCCTGCTGCTCAGGATCGTGTCGAGCACCGGCACGTTGTAGCAGAGCGTCTTTCCGCTCGCGGTGGGGGTGACGACGACGACGTTCTTGCCGTCGCGGACCATGTCGATGGCGGACGCCTGGTGGCTGTAGAGGGGGAAGAGGCCGCGTGACTCCAGAGCGGACTGAAGGCGCGGGTGGAGCGGCCGGGACAGGTCGGCGCAGGACGCCTCCCTTGCCGGAATGTGCTCGACGTGGACGATCTGGTCCCGGTACGCCGGCAGCTTCCGCAGGTGGGAGAGGAAGTCCGAGGTGCTCATCGCTGCCCCTGGCCTGTCACAGGGCGTGCACGATCTCGATCTCGTAGTCCAGGACCTCGGCGTCGCCCCGGTTCGCCTCGATGAAGCTCATGACGTGCGACAGCACCTCGTTCGCGTGCCGGCCGTCGTTGCTGACGCAGCTCACTCCCAGCGTGGCCACCTGCCACAGGTCGTGGTCTTCCACCTCGGCGACGGAGACGTTGAACTTGTGCGCCACCTGCCCCGTGATGGACTTGACGACCTTCCTCTTGCCCTTGAGGGAGTGGTTCTCCGGGAGGCGCAGCCTCACCACCATAGCGCCTACGACCATCGCCCTATCCCAGGCCGGAGAGCTTCTCCTCCAGCCTGCCCAGCGTATCCCTGCGCTCCTTCAGCTTCTGGCGCTCTTTCTCCACCACCGCGGCGGGTGCCTTTCCGGTGAAGGAGTCGTTGGCCAGGAGCCCCTCGACGCGCGCCGCCTCAGCCCTGACGGCCTCGATCTCCTTGAGCAGCCGGCCCCTCTCGGCCTCGACGTCGATCATCCCTTCGAGCGGCAGGATGACCTCGGCGCCCTTCAGCACCAGGGTCTTGGCACGGTCGCCGCCAAGGTCCTTGCCCTTCCCGCTGTCAACGAAGGTCAGCGGCTGCACCCGCGCCAGAGTGCTGATCGTGGTCGCGTGGGCCTCCAGCGCCGGCCGGACCGCGCCGGCGGCGATCACGGCCTCGATGAACTTCGCCGGCGCGACCTTGCTCTCGACGCGGGCGTTGCGTATCGAGCGCACGATGTCGATGACGGCCTCCATCTCCCGCTCGGCGTCCTCGTCGAACGCGCTCGTGTCGGCGGTGGGGAAGGGGGGGATCATGATCGAGTCCGGCTTCCCTTCGGGGTCGTGCTCGCGTATGCGCTGCCACAGCTCCTCGGTGATGAAGG
>CAZNMB010000364.1:0-2650 GCA_964574095.1 uncultured Dehalococcoidia bacterium | reverse complement strand
GCCTCCGGTGATGGTGAAATCCTTCTCGATGCCGATGCGCTCGAGCAGCCCGACCACCCGGTGCGCCATGGCGGAGCAGTACGCGGCAAGCACCATGTTCTTGGTCCAGCCGGCGCGCAGCAGCCCGATCGCCTCCGACTTCGCGAATATGACACAGGTGCTGCTGACAGGAGGCGGCTCTTCGGCGACGTCGAGAGACATCTGGCCCACGTCCACGATCGGTATCTGCAACAGCTCGGCCATCACCTCCATACCCCGACCCGTGCCGGCGGCGCACTTGTCGTTCATCAGGAACTGCGTCACCTTGCCCCGCTCATCGCAGTGTATGCCCTTGAGGTCCTGGCCGCCCATGTCCAGAATCGTCCTGATGGTGGGTCCCCCCATGTAGTTCCCGCCCCTGGCATGACACGCTATCTCGGTGATGGCCTTCTTCGCCATGGGTATGTTGACCCTGCCATAGCCGGTGCCGACGATGAACTGGATATCGTCCTGCTTGATGTCAGTGTCCGCGAGGGCCTTGGTGAGCGCGTTCTGCGCGCTGTCGGGACTGTTCGAGCCCGTGCGCGCGTTGGAGTAGCAGTATATCTTGTCATTCGCCAGAACGACCGCCTGCGAGCTGACCGAGCCCACGTCTATACCGGCCACGAGAGTGTCAGCCTTGTGCCAGTCGATGTCCGGATCCTTCCAGGTGTATTCAGTCCATCTGAAGTACTCGGTCGTCATGTCTGTCTTCTCCTCTAAGCTGCCGCTGACAGCGCTGCTCCGAGAGCGCTGACGTACTCGGGATGCTCCGGGATCACCAACTCGACTCCCAGATGCTTCTTCATGACATCGACGATGGCGGCGTTGTTCGCAACGCCACCGACCAGGGCCACGTCATTCTCGATCGGTATGCGCCGGACCATCGACGAAACCCGCGAAGCGATCGCATCGTGTACGGCGTGCGCGATGTCAGCCTTCGCGATCTTGGAATGAATGAGCGACACCACCTCTGACTCGGCGAACACTGCGCACGTAGCGTTGATTGGCGCATCCTGCGTTGACTTCAGCGAGAGCTGGATCATCTCGGGGACCTTTAACTCGAGGGCCCTGGCCATGCTTTCCACGAAAGCGCCCGATCCGGCAGCGCACTTGTCGTTCTTCGCGAAATCGAGCACCTTGCCCTGAGCGTCGCAGCTTATGCCGCGCGCCTCCTCGGCACCGATATCCACGATAGTCCTCACGGTGGGATGGATGGAGTTGACCCCGCGCGCGTCCGCTGTGACCTCGGTGAGGCTTGAGCTCGCGAAGGTCACGCCCTTCCTCCCGGCTCCTGTAGCTACGATCCGTTTCACGTCCTCCGGGGAAACGCCGGCTTCCTTGGTCGCGCCGGCGAGGGCCTTCTGGGCCGACTCGACCGGCTCGAACCCTGTAGGAACGCTGCTGCGCCCGAGCACCTTGCCGTCGCCGACCACCACCGCCTTCACGAACTGGGCCCCTACGTCAATGCCTGCCGTAATCATGCTGGTCTCACCTCATAGCTCTTGCTTGCTGCGAAAATGCCTGGCGGCTCACACCCCCGCCAGCTTCTGGATTCCCTGTCCCTCCAGAAAGGCCTCCAGCCGGTCCAGCACCCCGGTCTCATCGATGTCCCTGCAGTCAGCGAAATTGCCCTCGAACATCGCCACCGGAATGTGGTGCGCCTGCATGTCACGCTGGAAGTCGTACATGGAGGTGGTCATGGGTACACAACCGCGGTTGAGGAGCAGCAGATACGCGCTGCCCTTCCAGTGGTTGTACATGATGATGTACTCTTTCTTCCTCGCGTCCAAATGTGACTGGAAGGGATGCTCGGCACGCCATCTGGCGACGGTGCGGCAGAGGTCCTCCCTGTTCTTCATCTCGGGCCAGCCGGGCCTGTCCTCAGGCACCGTGGCCGGGATGACCCTGCCCTCATCGTAGAGGAACTTGACCTCGCCGGAATTGATCAGGTAGACGTAGGTCCCCACGAAGACGACGCCGAATGTCTCCAGATAGCGGAATATCTTGAGAAAGCTCCAGGGCGGCGGCGTCAGCATGCACATCCTGTAGCGCTCCGTCGGAACAGCCGCGATCTGGTTGGCGATTCGGTCCTTCAGTTCGTCCCTCAGCGTTTCGAGGAACTTCGTCGCCACCTCCTCGTGACGCCTCAGCATCGAGATCGGCATCAGAGCGAACTGGCTCTTTATGTCGAGCGGCGCCGGCACCGCGCTGTTCAGCAGGCAGATCTCCCCCCACAGAGCTTCGTTCTTGAAGTAGTTCCGCATTGCCCGGATCGCCTTCTCATCGTCGTACGTCCTGCCCGTAACCTTCTCCATCCACTCAATTGAGTCGATGTACTGGCCCGCGACGTAGTCCACCCGGTGCTGAGAGTCCCCGTCGGACGACAGCATCGTCTCGTCGTCAACGTAGTTCATGGGGATGCCCTGGTACTCAGAAACGATCTGGTGCCACTTGGGATGCCCGGCAGGACAGTGGCGCACGCTCCATGCGAAGTCGAACTTGGGGAACGACCCGCCGGTGAAGTAGTACTTGTCGAGGAACATCGATCCCAGGAAGTTGCGCATGTACCCGCACATGTCGCGGGAGTAGCCCTTGGCCTCGTACGTTTCCATGCACGGGACGGAGAAGG
>CAZNMB010000363.1:0-2653 GCA_964574095.1 uncultured Dehalococcoidia bacterium | reverse complement strand
ACACAGCCGCCTGGCGGAGTGGGGTAGCCTGGAGCATCGGCTCCGGGCGGCGAAGCCTGCTCTCGAATCCCCGATTCCAGGATTGGCAAGGCCGGCACGGAGCAGGGGCGCGGTTACCGCGCCCTTGCATGAGCGCGTGAACCTGCAGGGCGAGGCTTGCCCGGGGCGCACACCAGGCGCCGGCGTGGTCGTCCGCCGATTTCACCCCTTCGGCATCGCAGCGAGGAGCCGGCGGTTGTTCTCGGCGATGAGCTCGACCAGCGAGGCTGCTACCAGCTCCACGAGCAGGGGCAGTATGGCAACGAGCCTGTCGGTGCCCGCCTCCTCCGTCGCCTCCTGCAGCGTCTTGAAAAGGTCCGCGAGCTTTCCGCCTGCCACCGGCGACTCGTCAATCTTGTATGCCTGGGCCGTGCCCACGAGCATCTCGAGCCTGTGCGTGAAGATCTCCCTCAGCCGGGCGTCCAGATGCTCGGGCTCGGTCAGCTCCGCGATGTCCCGCATGTCCATGAGTGCCTCCTGCGCGGTGCTCTGCAGCCTGGCCCGCTGCTGTAAACGTCGGTGACGAATATCACCGGGGGTATCCGCTGACGATCTGCTCCGGAGGTCTGGGGGAGCCTTGCCGGGCTGAACGAGACGGTCAGCCCGATTTGGGAAGGCCGGCGAGTCTCTCGCAGGCCTGGGGGGCGGTTCGGGGACCGGCCGGCCGGGCCGGCGCGGCTACTGCCTCGGCGGCAGCCGCTGGAGCCAGTGGATGAAGCACGGCAGGTGCATGCGTCCCGACATGCCCTGCGTCTCATCCGGCGACCCGCTCACGCTGACATGCTCCTCACCGATCCCTATCCCCTCCGAGCAATGCGCGCACGTCAGAATCCGCCTGCTGATGAGTTTCGACAAACGCAAGGTGCCTCCTGAGCCACGGACATTCTAGCAGCTTCGCGCACCGGCATCAACACATCCCGGAGGCGAATCCGGGTTGAGCCCTGACCCTTTTCTCTAGATCCGTTGGCGCAAACCCGCCCCTGAGCGCGTCGCGGTATTGCGCCGTGGCTCTCTTGTGTTAGTATAGGCATCGCGAATGGGCCTTCAAGCGCGGAGGAATGGTATGTTGCGCAGGGTAGGGTGGGCTGCCGTCATCTTTGTGGCTGTCGTGGGCGCGGGCTTCGGAGTCGCGTTCTATGGCTACAACGGCCTCGATGTTGTGCCGGGCACGGAGAGCACTCTGACCGTCCGGCTCAACCCGGACTGGCCGGACTCGGGCCGGCTGATCGCGGGTGTCGAGGTCGACACGACAGCCGACATCCGCAATACGACGTTTCTGCCGCTGTACCTGCCTGAGATGGACCATTCGCTTTACGTCGGTGACGAGTACATCGGCGACGCCGAGCGGACGCCCTCCATGTGGCTCGAGCCCTGGGGCAAGGAGCCCATGCCGGTCTCGGCGTTCGTGCCCCGGGAGGCGCTGCCCGCCGTGATCCTGGCGTTGATCAGCTCCGGGGGCAGCATCGACATTACGGTGAAATCAACGGTCACGGTGGCGGGAGTCACCGTAACCCAGACGGACACCGTGGCTTTCTCAGTCGCGAATCCCCAGCTTTCGTCCGCGGGCGTGTAGGCGGATGTGCCCGGTGTCTGCATCCGAGAGGGACGGCGTGCCGCCGGCCGCGTGGGATGCCCGGGTCACGTCATACCGGGGGCTTCGCGCTTCCCTGCAGGAGCTTCTGATCGGGCGCGGGTACGCGCTCAGGTCCGCACCCGCACACCCCGCCGGTCCGAGCGCCTTCAGCGGCGACTTCCTCGGTGAGAAAGACTCGCCGAAGCGTGACGCCGCCTACCTTGCCTTCGGGATCGCTCTCCTGCCCACGCTCCTGCTCACCAGTCTCGGCATCAGGTTCATCAGGCAGAGCCGGTACACGTTCCGGACGGTAGTCAGGATCGGCGTGGAGGGCAAGTCCCGTCCCTTTTCCGATGCCGGGACGGAGGATACGCCGGGCGACGTCCGGGTTGTCCTCCGGGTGGAGGCTGGGCCCGCCCGGGAAGGGGGCGGCATCTGGAGGCCGACCGACGACAGGCGCGAGGTCGCCCGGTTGGCCGACGAGCGCCGGGGGCTCGAGCAGGGTATCACAGAGCTGCTGCGGTCGATGGAGGTCCCGCGGCGGTGACACGCGGCGGGACGGTTCGATAGAAGATCGGGCAGCGACAGAGGTGTGGTCCGCAACCCCGCCTGCCTCGCCGAACTCGCTCGCACCCTTTGACAAGTCCTCTGTGAGACGATAGTATACGACGAGCCCTGGGCGTCGCCGCGGACGATGTCATGGTCATGTCCACGGGGGTGATCGGCATGCCCCTGCCGATGGACAAGATCATGCGCGGCGTGACCAAGGCCGCAGGGCAGCTCTCCTCCGGCGTGGATGCGGGCCACGCGGCCGCCCGCGCCATCATGACCACCGACACGCGCCCCAAAGAGTGCGCCGTGCGCGTGGTGACGGCCGATGGGGAGTTTGTGATCGCCGGCATGGTCAAGGGCTCGGGGATGATCCACCCGAACATGGCGACGATGCTCTCCGTCTTGACCAGCAACGCCCGGATCGCGCCCGAGCTGGCCCAACGCGCGCTCGACGAGGCGGTGGCGTGCAGCTTTCACCGGATCAGCGTG
>CAZNMB010000362.1:0-2659 GCA_964574095.1 uncultured Dehalococcoidia bacterium | reverse complement strand
GGCTACATGTGGCTGCGAAGCCTCAGCTCCTTCCAGGGCAAGGTCTACTCAGTGCAGATCGACCCCAACGAGCTTCCGGGGATCGCCGCGCTGGGCGTGACGAACTATCGCAGTCTCCAAGAGATCCCCGGCCCGGTGGACTACGTCATCGGCTCCGTGCCCCGCGAGGTCGCTCCCCGCATCGTGCGGGACTGCATCGAGAAGCGGGTCGGCGGCGTCGCCTTCTTCACCTCGGGATTCGCCGAGACGAATACCGCGGAGGGGATACGGCTCCAGCGCGAGATCACCGACCTCGCCGCCAACGCCGGCCTGAACCTCATCGGGCCCAACTGCGTCGGCCTCTACAACCCGAGGATCGGGCTGCGCCACACGGAGGCCCAGGCCTATGGCGAGCCGGGGTCCGTGGGCTTCATCGCCCAGAGCGGCACGCACGCCACGCTGTTCAGCATCGTGGGGCAGCATCACGGCATCAAGATAAGCAAGTCGGTGAGCTACGGCAACGCCGTCGTCCTCGACAGCACCGACTTCCTGGAGTATCTCGGGTCCGATGCGGAGACCGAGATCATCGGCATGTATATCGAGGGGGTGAAGGACGGCAGGAGGTTCTTCGACTGCCTGCGCCGAGTGGCGCGCCGCAAGCCGGTGCTGATCTGGAAGGGGGGCGAGACCGAGGCCGGAGCGAGGGCCACAGCTTCCCACACCGGGGCCCTGGCCGAGTCCGGCGTGGTGTGGCGGGCGGTAATCGACCAGTGCGGAGCGATGAAAGTTGACAACCTCGACGAAATGGTCGATATTATCAAGGCGTTGCTATATGTCAAGCCGGCAGAGGGGACCAGAGTGGGACTCATAGCCATGAGCGGGGGCCAGTCAGTGGTGATCACGGACGTGTTCGCCAAGGCCGGGCTCGAAGTGCCGCTCCTTACGGAGAGTTCCTACGAGAGGTTGTCCGGCTTCTTCAGCATAATCGGAGGCAGCTACCGGAACCCCTTCGACATATCGAGCACCTTCCTGATGGCGGAGGACCCGGTCTCCAACCTGAGGAACATGCTCGACGTCATGGACAAGGACCCGAACGTCGATTCGGTAGTGCTGGAGCTGTTCCCGGTGATCCGGCCCCTGACCCACGGAGCCGGAACGGCGGAGCCCGTGCTCGACGTCGTGTCCGCCTTCAACGAGAGCAGCCGGAAGCCCTTCATGATCATCGTCACCGCCGCGTACAGCGACGCTCTGGCCGCGGAGACGAGGGACAAGCTCGCGCAGCGGGGCATTCCCAGCTTCTCCAACTTCGAGCGGGCGGCGAGGACGCTGAGCAAGCTTGCCGACTACAATCGCCGCCGCCGGGAGATGAGCAGGAACTAGACAGAGATCGCGGAAACAAGCACAAAGAGGCAGGGGAGTATGGAAAATGGTTAAGATTCGACTGCAGCGGACGGGAAGGAAGAAGAAGCCCAGCTACCGGGTGGTGGTCGCCGATTCGGCGGCCCCGCGCGACGGCGCGTTCATAGAGGTTATCGGTCACTACGATCCGTTGGCGGACCCGGCAACCGTCGTGATCCAGGAAGAGAAAGCCCTCAAATGGCTCCGCCAGGGGGCAAAGCCGACTGACACCGTTGCCGGATTGCTGAAACGGCAGGGAATCACCGACAAACTCTCCAGCTAGAGGGTGAAGGCCATGAAGGAACTGATCGAGTACATCGCCAAGTCCATAGTGGACAAACCGGAAGCGGTGGTCGTTGTCGAGGAGGCTTTCGAGGACGGGGTCGTCCTCAAGCTTCAGGTGGCGCCGGAGGATACGGGCAAGGTCATCGGCAAAGAGGGCAGAATAGCCAAAGCGATGCGCACGCTGCTGCGCGTGGCGGCGATCAGGAAGGGCACCCGTGCGACCCTGGAGATAGTGTCCGACTCCGAACCGCCGAGAAGCAGCTTCCGCTCGAGCAGCGACTCCGAACCGGGCAGCAGCTATGCCTCGAGCAGCGATGTCGATTCGGGCAGCAGCCACGCCCCGGACAAATACTGACCAGCGCCGGCAGGCCAATGGGAGAGGAACTCACTCCTCCCGAGTCTCTCGTCATAGGGTACATCGTGGGCCCCTGGGGGACGAAGGGGGAGGTGAAGGTCCACGTGGTGACCGATTTCCCCGACCGGTTCTCGCCCGGAAGCCCGGTGTACCTGGACAACCACCCGCTGGAGATCGAGACCTGCCGCGCCCATAAGCAGCACCTCGTCGTCAAGGTCGCGGGCATCGATACGCGCGGCGGCGCTGAGAAGCTGCGCGGCTCCGAGCTGACCATCCCCGGCACCGACCTGCGCCCCCTCCCCGACGGCGAGTACTACGCCTTCCAGCTCATCGGTCTCGACGTGGTCACAACCGGCGGCGGACACGTGGGCCGGATCGTCGATCTGATGACGACGGGCAGCAACGATGTGTACGTGGTGCAGGGCGAGCGCGGCGAGACACTGGTCCCGGCCACGGAGGACGTCGTCAAGTCCATTGACCTCGAGAAGCGGCGGATGGTGATCGAAGCCATAGAAGGGCTGCTGCCCTCGCCCTGACGGTGTTCGGGGCAGCATGCAATATCCTTCAGCAGTTCAGAATACGCTTCGGAAGCCCTCGAAGACGTTTATGCTACGATCAGGCGAGGTCGAAGCGGTCAAGGTT
>CAZNMB010000361.1:0-2687 GCA_964574095.1 uncultured Dehalococcoidia bacterium | reverse complement strand
CGTCGTGGTTGCGCCACCGGCCCAGCAGGTCCGAGAACCTCTCGTCGGCGGCCCAGGCGGGATCGCCGATGGCGCGGCGGAAGCCCTCCCACTCCTCGTCGCTGCGGACCGTGATGCAGACCCACCGGTCCTCGCCGAGGCAGCGGTAGCAGCCCTGAAGGGCGCCGTTCGGGTCCCGGTTCCCGAATGTTCCCTGCACGCGCCCGTTCATGGTGTAGTCCATTATGATCTCGCCGAACTGGGGAATCGCCGTCTCCACCTGGGCGATGTCGATGAGCATGCCCTTGCCCGTCCTGCGCCGTTTGCGGAGGGCCATCAGCAGTGCGAAGGCGGCGGTCATGCCCGCGGTCTCGTCCGTGTGGTAGACCGTCGAGTTGGAGGACACGTCCCTGTCCCTGTAGCCCCGGACGCAGTTCCCGCCGATGAAGCTGTCAAGCTGGGCGCCGAGGGTGC
This sequence comes from uncultured Dehalococcoidia bacterium, assembly GCA_964574095.1. Taxonomy (GTDB): domain Bacteria; phylum Chloroflexota; class Dehalococcoidia; order SZUA-161; family SZUA-161; genus SZUA-161. Next base: position 2,234 of record CAZNMB010000361.1, on the reverse strand, counting down.
GGTGGCTGCGGTAGGGGCCGGTCAGGCCGAAGGAGGGCATTCGCAGCATGATGATCCCGGGGTTCCAGGCGCTGACCACGTCGTAACCCAGATCGAGGCTCTCCATGGCCTCCGGCATACTGCTCTCGAAGAAGATGTCACTGACCTCGATCAGCCGCCGGAACACGTCCCGTCCCTCGGGCCTTCTCAAGTCCATGGTGCAGGAGAGCTTGTTCCGGCCGTGCGGGTTGAAGTAGCAGCTCCTGTTCCACGGCCTCCCGTTGACCTCATCGTAGCCTTCCTTGAGATACGCCGAGAAGTGCCCCTTCACCATGTCCACGATGAACTTGGCGTGTCGGGGGCCGGGGCCCCTGGTCCCGAGGGGGCAGTACTGCCTGGACTCCACCTTGATGACCTCGGCTCCCCAGTCGGCAAGCTGGGACTCGCCGAACGGGCCGGCCCAGATCGGCGCGATGGTGACGACCCTGATTCCCTCCAGCGGCAGCCTGGCCATAGCCGACCTCCCCATACGATCTCCCCGGTAATGGACGCGGGCTAGACGATACCCATCTCCCGCAGTTTCGCGATCTCCGCCGCGCTGTACCCCATCTTCCCATAGACTTCGTTGTTGTGCTGTCCCAGAAGCGGGGCCGGCCTCCAACCCGCCATCGGCAGGTCCTCCGAGCGAATCGAGCTGCCGGGATAGGTGAGCTTCCCCACCACCGGATGCTCGATCTCCACCCAGAATCCGCGCCCACTCAACTGCTCCTCTTTCAGCAGGTCCTCGGCCGTGTTGACCGGGGCGCTGAGGACGCGTCCCTCCTGGCACGCCGCGACGATCTCACCCTTCGTGCGCTCCATCGCCCAGGGGTACCATACCTGTGAGAAGAACTCCTCCCTGCGTTCCAGGTCGAACTGGTTCATCCCGCCGTACCTCTCCGCCAGCGGCATCCCGAGCACCTTCTCGAGGCGGTCGATCCACAGGAAACCCGCCGCCACATCGACGTAGCCGTCCTTGCAGGGGAAGACCCCGAAGGGGTACTGCATCAGTCCGGCGACATCCATGCGCGGCGTAAGCTCGTCGTTGTACTGATAGGCGAGAAGCTCGCTCATCCTCCTCTCGATCGAGCCCATCTGGACCTCCATCAGCGAGACGTCCACATGGTTGCCGACGTCCCGGGTCTCCGCGCCGTGCAGGGCGATCATCGTCGCCACCGCCGCCATGGTGCCGCCCCCGTACTGGACGAGATTGCCGCCCTTCTTCATCGGCTCCGCCTCACCGAGGCCGGTGCTGCACATGTTCCCGCCCATGCCGTAGAGGACGACCTCCGAGGCCCTGAAATCGCGATAGGGACCAGTCTGCCCGAAGCTGGAGATCGAGGTCATGACCAGGTTGGGATTGATCTTCTCCAGTGTCTCATAGCCGAGGCCGAGGCCGGGCATGACGCGGGGGCTGAAGCTCTCCACCAGGACATCCACATCCGCCGCCAGCTCCCTGATGATCCTCCCGCCGGCCTCGCTCTTCAAGTCCAGCGTGATGCCGCGCTTGTTCGTGTTGAGATAGAGGAAGAGCCCGCTCTTCTCGGGATGGGGATCGTCCCTGAAGAACGGCCCCATTCGCCGGGACGGGTCGCCGGCGCCCGGCCGCTCGACCTTGATTACGTCGGCACCGTAGTCAGCGAGGAGCTTGGTGCAATAGGGGCCGGCGATGTGCCAGGTCAGGTCCAGTACTTTCACGTCAGCCAGCGCTTGCTCCGGCATAGCTCACCCCCGGAAGTCAGTGCCGGCAGGCCAAAGCGGCAGCGTTTCGCGGGGCCCGGGTGGCGGTGTCCCCGCAGATCCCGTGAGCTTCAGCGTGCCCTATGGACCATGAAGAGCGCCCGAACGGGGAAGGCGACTCGCGGGGCCGGTCTCCCACCCGGCGTCAGAGCTCGATCTCCTTCAGGTCGGGCGCCAGGATAAGCCTGGGCTCAGTCTGCTCCTGCACCTCTTCCGCCGTCCAGCCGGGGGCCACTTCCCTGAGCAGGAGCCCCTCAGGTGTCACCTCTACCACGGCCAGGTCGGTGATAACGAGGTCCACGCACTCCCTGCCGGTGAGGGGCAACGCGCACTCCTTCACCAGCTTGGGCCTGCCCTCGCTGGTGACGTGCTCCATCGTGACGATCATCCTCTTCGCGCCCCAGGCAAGGTCCATCCCGCCCCCGATGGTGCCTCCGAGGGCGCCTCCGCCGGTATTCCAGTTGGCCAGGTCCCCC
>CAZNMB010000360.1:0-2692 GCA_964574095.1 uncultured Dehalococcoidia bacterium | reverse complement strand
CTTGGACGCCTTAGCCCACTTGACCTCCATAGCAAATGTGACTCCGTCCCGCGTCGCAACGAAATCCAACCTCTTTTGGTCGCCCACCTTCCGTGGTCGTTCGATCCCAGGACAAGCTACCTCGCAGCGCACTTCGTAGCCCTGTGCAGTGAGAACACGCAGGATGGGTTCATACAAGACGTATTCGCTAAACGACTGGTTCATCTCGCACGCTGCGAGATAGCTGACGTAACCGGAGAGGCCACGCTTGATCCGGTAGAGGACATCATTGGGCTCTGAGAGTGCCTTGTTTCGCGTCATCCCTTCGCTCCAATGTTCAGGTTTCTTTGGCCTAACAAAGACTGGATTGACCCGCATAGGATGCTGAGTTCTGATTCCGTGCCCGTATGACATGCCGCCGAAACCACTCAACGCCGAAAGGCGAAAGCGGCGGCCGGTCTGCCTACTACGATCCGCCTTCCCGCAACCCCTGCTCGAACGTCGAGTAAGATAGCGCGGCGGTGTGACATTGTCAAGCTGGGGCGGGGCGCGCCGGTTGCGGGCCAGAGCGGCGCCGCCTATACTGTCATCGTGTCGCAGAGCGTCCGTTCGACGGGCCCGGCGAGGGCCTTCCTGAACAGGGTGCGGTGGCAGGCCTCCCTGCTCGCCGCCGCGGCCGCACTGAACAGCCTCTACTACGGCCAGCTCCTGCGTGTCTTCGCCCGCGGCCTCCATCCGGCGCGTCCCGCCTCCCTGCTCGAGGCGTTCCGCGCCGCGCGCTCGATCCGCAGGGTGAAGGACTATACGGCGGTGCTGCCCCTCCGGCTGGGCAACCTGCGCCGGCTCGCCCGCGAGATCGACCGGGCTCGGGTGCCGGGCGACATCGTCGAGTGCGGCGTCTACAACGGCGGCTCCGCGGCCCTGATGGCCTCCGTTGGCGTGAGGTCTCCCCTCGACAGGACGATATGGCTGTTCGACTCGTTCGAGGGGCTGCCCCAGCCCACGGAGAGGGACGGGGCCGAGGCCCGGACCTGCGGCTGGTGGTGCCACGGCGACCTCGCGAAGGTGAGGGCGGTATTAGACAGAATGCGCATCCCCGAGTCCCGGTGTCGCATCGTCAAGGGCTGGTTCCACGACACCTTCCCCTCGGCGGAGGTCGGGGACATCGCCCTGCTCCACATAGATGCGGACTGGTACGACAGCGTGAGGCTCTGCCTGGAGAGGTTCTACGACAGCGTCCGGCCCGGCGGCTACGTGGTCATCGACGACTACGGGCACTGGGAGGGCTGCCGGAGGGCGACCGACGAGTTCCTGAAGGGGCGGGGGATCGACGTGACGCTGACGCGCGTCGATTACACCGGCAGGTACTTCCGCAAGCCCGGGGCAGTCTCCTGAGACCGGTCACGCCGACCGGCGCTTGGCTTTCTTCTCCCGCGACCGAGCGGCCTTGCTCCTCGCCCGGTCGCCGATTTGCGTGGTGAGCTTCTCCCGCGTGTCGGCGAGCCGGGAACTGACGGCGGAGCTGAGGTTCTTCATCACCCGGTAGCCTATGTGGCAGTTCTCCTCGAAGAGCTCGACCAGTTGCGAGCCCTTGATGGTGATGTCCTCGGTCTTCTCGACGCAGCGGGCCGAGGCCGTGTACCTGCGCGGGCCCACCACCGCGGACCAGCCGAATATCTCTCCCGGCCCGGACGTATGAACGATCACTTCCATCTCACCGGAGTCCCCGGCGATCTCGACGACGATGTCCACTTTGCCGCTGCGGCAGAGATGCAGCTCCATCGCCCGCTTGCCCTGCGCGAAGCAGACGGCGCCCTCGCCAAACCTGCGCTCACGGCAGAGATGGGCTATCGCGGTCAGCTCGGAATCGTCCAGTCCCTTGAAGACCGCGAATTTCTTCAGGTCCTTGATGGTCACCATGTCTCCCCCTCACTTCCTGACTCCGGCTGCTGACGTCCAGCGAAATGCCGGAATCCCACCTCGATGAAATCGGGCGCCGTCAGGCTCCGCGCGGGAAGGGCGCTCGCCCTAGATGGGGTTGATCCGGCCGCAGTGCGGGCACTTCACCTGGGCTCCCTTGAGGTTGGGCGGCACCCTGAGCTTCGTGCCGCAGTCGCAGTTGATGGTCTTGTAGTTGCTCTTGCGCCACATCAGGTCCGAGACCTCACGCGTGCGCTCCAGCTTGCTCGGCTCGGGCTCCAGCGGCGCGGTCTCGGAGCCCGCCGCCCGCAGCCCCACCGCGCCGACGCCGGCACCGGCAAGAGTGGCCGGCGCCAGCACTCCCCGGCCGCCCCCGTGCACCCGCCCGTAGGCCTCGTTGTAGTCGGCGAAAGAGGCGCCGCCGGCCATTGCGCGCAGGATGCGTACCCGCTCCGAGATCGGAGGATGGGTGCTGCTGAGGTCGGTGGCCGGCCGTCCTTTCTGGCGGAACGGATTGATGATGTACATCGGCGCCGTGGCCTTGTTGGCCGACTGCAACTGCACGGTGGAGCCGCCCAGCTTCTCCAGCGCGGAGGCCAGGCCCTCGGGGTATCGCGTGTAGAGCGCCGAGGAGGCATCGGCCAGGTACTCCCTCTTGCGGGATATGGCGAAGTAGATCAACTGGGCGAAGATCGGCGCCAGGATCATGAGGGCCAGCCCGAAGAGCAGGATGATGGCCTGCCCGCCGCCGCCACCGCCGCTGGACGAACTCCTCCTCCCGCCGGTCATGGAG
>CAZNMB010000359.1:0-2705 GCA_964574095.1 uncultured Dehalococcoidia bacterium | reverse complement strand
AAGTCGCAAGGGGAAAAGGGTTCTACTCCAAAGAGCTGATGCAGGAGGTTGCGGGGAAGGGAAGCGTTCAGGACCTGGAGACCGTGCCTGCTGACGTGCAGCGGGTGTTCGTCACCTCGCACGACATCACGCCGGAGTGGCACGTGCGGATGCAGGCGGCTTTCCAGCGGGAGACAAACAACGCAGTGTCCAAGACCGTCAACTTCCCCCACGACGCGACCGTGCAGGACGTGCGCAAGGTCTACATGCTTGCCTACGAGCTGGGCTGCAAGGGTATCACCATCTACCGGGACCGGAGCCGCGACGCCCAGGTGCTCAGCATCGACAACAAGGCGCCCGCGGTCGAGGACAAGGGGGTCAAGCGGACCCCCAGGGAGCGGCCGATCGTCACCACGGGCGTCACGGAGAAGGTACGCACCGGCTGCGGCAACCTCTACGTGACGGTCAACTTCGACGACGAAGGCATGCTGGTCGAGGTGTTCTCCGCCCTGGGCAAGGCCGGCGGCTGCGCCTCGGCGCAGCTCGAGGCCATCACCAGGCTGACCTCACTGGCGCTGAGGTCCGGGGTGGAGGCGGGGGCGATCATCGAGCATCTCAGGGGGATCAGGTGTCCCTCACCATCGTGGGATCGCGGGCATGCCATACTCTCCTGCCCCGACGCCATCGCCGGTGTCCTTGAGAGAAACCAGACGGCTCCCGGTCCGCGGACAGCGCCCAGGAGCGAGGCCGTGGCCGCTCCGAAGGCGAAGTCCAACGGCGGCGGTGAGATCGGAAACCTGGCCGGGCAGTGCCCCGATTGCGCCGGCCTGCTCATCTACCAGGAGGGCTGCTTCATCTGCCAGGCCTGCGGCTACACCAAGTGCTAGGATGATGTCCCGGTGCCTGGCGGAAAGGGTAGCCCCGAGCATCCGCTCCGGGAGAGGTTGAAGCACCTGCTTCAACCCGCCCCGATTCTCGGAGAGGCTCGCAGCGACGTGGACGATTCATGACGTGGGAGGCGGTCGGAGAGGCCAGAAAGAGGCTGGAGAAAGAACGGGGCACAGTTCGCAAGGACTGGGGGGGAAAGGCCCACGTCGCCCTCGTCTACCCGAACTCCTACTACCTCGGGATGTCCAGCCTTGGCTTTCAGACCGTCTACGGGCTTCTGAACGGCCACGAGAACGTAGTCTGCGAGCGCGCCTTCCATGAGCCGGGAAAACACAGCCCGGGCGTCCCCATCAGCCTCGAATCGCAGCGGCCTCTCCCCGACTTCGACGTCATTGCGTTCTCCATCTCCTACGAGCTGGACTACCCCAACGTCGTTCGCGTCCTCCGCGACGCCGGCATCCCTCTGTTCGCGTCCGACAGGGACGAGAGCCACCCCCTGCTGGTCGCGGGCGGCCCGTCCGTCACCGCGAACCCGCAGCCGCTGTCCCGGTTCTTCGACTGCTTCGCCATCGGTGAGGCGGAGATGATTCTGCCGGACTTCATCCGCGTGCTGACCGAGCGAGCCGAGGGCCCCAAGGACGAACTGCTCGAAGGCCTTGCCTCTCTGCCGGGAGCATACGTTCCGGCGCTCTACGACGGTATCCCGGTGAAGCGGCAGTGGCTGGCCGACCTTGACTCCGCCGCCACGGCGTCGGTGGTCCTGACGCCCGACACCGAGCTCAGTGACATGCATGTCGTCGAGATCGCCCGGGGCTGTGGCCGGGGCTGCCGCTTCTGCCTCGCCGGGTACTGGTACCGGCCTTTTCGCTGCCGGACCGTCGGCAGCCTGGTCGGCCAGGCCCGGGAAGGTCTGAAACGTACGCGGAAGATAGGGCTTCTCGGGGCTGCCGTATCGGACCACCCCGGACTGGATGAGCTGGTTTCTCAACTGCGGCGGATGGGCGCCGAGATATCGGTCAGCTCCCTGCGGATTCGACCGCTCTCGCCGGCCGCCGTTCGCGGCCTCGTCGAGAGCGGCGCCCAGATGATATCGCTCGCTCCGGAGGCGGGCTCCGAGAGGCTGCGCCGGGCCATCAACAAGGGCGCGACGGAGGACGACATCGTGGCTGCGGTCGACATGGCCGCGCGGCAGGGCCTCAAGCAGGTGAAGCTCTATTTCATGATCGGCCTCCCGACGGAGACAGACGACGACGTCGAGGAGATGATCGGTCTGTCCATCGCGCTGAAGCGCAGGATCGAGCGCACCGGGTGCCGCATCGCGCTCACCGTGGAGCCATTCGTGCCCAAAGCGGGCACCCCCTTCCAGTGGCTGCCCATGGCCGCCGAGGAGGTCCTCAAGCGGCGTATCGCCCGCCTGAGGCGGGCGCTCCCCGGGGAAGGCATCGACGTGAGGTCGGAGAGCGTGCCCTGGAGCGTAGTCCAGGGGGATCTATCACGGGGAGATGCGGGACTGGGCGAGGCGCTGGCCGGAATGTCAGGCGGCGGTCTCGCCTCGTGGCGCGCTGCGCTGCAGAAGCAGGGTCTCAGCGCCGGGCATTACGCGCACCGGGAGATACCTCTTGATGAGCCGCTGCCCTGGTCGGTGGTGGACTCCGGTGTCATCCCGGTCTATCTTAGAGACGAGTTGGAGAAGGCGCGCAAGGGCTCCCCGAGCCCCCCGTGCCCGCCAGAGGAATGCCGGAAGTGCGGGGTCTGCTGAACCGATCGGGTAGGGTGGGTGTAGCTCTCCGCCCGAAAGACGAAACCCACCGGCCCGAGGCGTTCGAGGGTGAGCATGC
>CAZNMB010000358.1:0-2715 GCA_964574095.1 uncultured Dehalococcoidia bacterium | reverse complement strand
CGTTGTCTCGACTCGAACCGGCCAGACGCTGGCTTTGTCCACCCAACATCTTGTGTCCGCACCTTCCGCCGTCCACTCGATTGCGAGACAGTCCTTCCCGCCTATGTTCTCACTTCCCAGCACTACCGGCTGATACTGCTCGATCATCCCCGCCTGCTCCACAGGGTCCGCGGGGGCCTCCGAGAAGTCCTCACCAGTACACGTGCCGGTGGCCTCAAAACAAGTGCACATCTCCCGAGCATCATAGTCCGTATGCGTAGTGACCACCCATCCGATGACCGTCGTTTCGGTCTTCCTCCTGCCGCCTTTTTGCCACACCTCTGACGTCGTGCCCTCCGGCGACCCGGGAGCCGTCGTCACCATTCTGAACTTGACAGACTCGACCCCCGATATCTTGCCCAGCAGGTCGCTCAGTCCGCCCGAGGGTTGGGTCGCGGCAGGGGTTGCTGAAGCTGTCGGGGTTGCGGTCGGCACTGGTGTCGCCTCTCCGCCACCTCCACAACCGGCTACAAGGACAGTAGCCACAGTGAACATGACGACAAGAGCGGGGCTCAACCTGTTCATTCTGCTGTTTCGCACCTATTATACAGCATTCACCACCCTGCATTGCGATCCCCCCGACCTCGTTCCCCCTCGCCATGCAGGACAGTGCAGGCGTCTGGCGACAGATCAGGCGCGCGGCCCGCGGAGATGTCACAACTCTGTGATATAGTCGCAGCCTTCTTGACGACTTTGTAATGCGTTGTTTGATAAGCTACGGTGTGTCGAACCGGGGAGAGCAGAAGCGGGAGATATCACAGGAGGTCAATATGCTGGAAGACATCACCCTCAAGAACTGCCTGGAGTTCGCCGTCAAAACCGAGGAGATCGGAGCGCAGTTCTATGCCCGACTGGCGAAGAGGTTCGCCGACAACAAGGCAGTTGCGGATATGTTCTCTCGTCTGAGCAAAGACGAAGAGGTCCACAAACGTCAGTTCTCCGAACTTCTGAAGACGCTGCCGGACGAAGCGGGATCAACGGCGGCGCCGGAGAAGAGGGAGTACGTCAAGGCGATGTCCATTTCGGAGTTCTTCTCCCCCAAGCGCGGCCCCTTTGCCAACGTTGACAAGATAGCGGACCGCGACGACGCGTTGGAGCAGGCATTCGGGCTGGAGAAGGCGACTCTGGGCTTCTACAAAGCGGTCCAGGACCTGCTGGGAGAGAGCGAGACGCTATCGAAGGTGATCGAGGCGGAGAAGGGCCATGTCGTGGCACTGATGAAGGTGATGGTCACGGGCGCGAAATTCCGCAGCCTTCAGGACAAGTGGTAGCTGTTCCCTGTGACGTCGGAAGGCATGGCTTCGCTGAGGGCAGCGTCCTGGTCTTACGTCTCGGGCCGTCGTTGCACTTCAGGCGCGGCCCCGAAGCTCTTCGGGGCGGGACGCGTCACTCCGGCGGTGAGCGTCGGAGTCGTTCTCGCGACTCCCGCCAGCAGTAGCTTCACTGGCTTCCACACAATGGCCGGCCAAAGACACGAGGAGGTGATGGAGATGGCGTCCCCATCGCTGAAGAGAGCGCGCATCAGGTACAAAGACAGGCCGAAAGGTACTCTCCAATGTATGGAGTGCGGGACGGAGTGGGTGGACTGGGGCAACAGCCTCCCACAGACGCAACAAAGGCGCCGGAAGGGTTGGTGGAAGTGTCCCAGGGGCTGCAATGTCGATGTGATCGAGGACTTCCCGCCGCCCGGCGAGATCGAGGGGGGTGGCTGACGCGCGTTCGGGACAGCGGCAGCACCCGAGTTGCGGCCACAGACGCCTCGGTTGCGGCGGCGTGATCGCCCGATCTTGAGGCCCCGGGCCGAGGCAGCCGGTAAGGAGCCTCTTCGGAATCGGGGCCTGGCCTGACGGGTGGAGGTGACGTAATGGCAACAGATTTCACGGTCATGGTCGGCGGTGAGGCGGGACAGGGCATTCAGTCCCTGGGAGCGGTCCTGGCGAGGGCTGTTGCCAACCGGGGGTTCCACGTGTTCGCCGATCAGGACTATGAGAGCCGCGTCAGAGGCGGGCACAACTTCTTCCGCGTGCGGGCCAGCGATCGCCGGGTGATGGCCCCTTCCGAACGACTGGACATCCTCATCGCGCTTGATAATCGGACGACAGAGATCCACAAGGGCGAACTCAAGAGCGGCGGCGTCATCGTCCATGAAGGGGAAGGGGACGGGAGGAAACCCGCGAAAGACGGATACCTCGCCGTACCGCTGGCGAGACTGGCCCGGGAGTCGGCAGGCAACGAAGTGATGAGCAACAGTGTCGCCGCGGGCGCCGCTCTCGGACTCACGGAATTCGACTTCGACCTGCTCGCCGGCGTCCTGCTCAAGGAGTTTGCCCGCCTGGGCACCGAGACCGCGCAGGCCAACGTCGCTGCGGGAAAGGCCGGATTCGACTTCGCGCGGAAGGAGAGCAAGAAGAGGTTTCGCTTTGGGCCGAAGAGGGGCCGGGGAGAGGTGGAGAGGATGCTCATCCACGGCAACCACGCGCTCGCCCTGGGAGCCATGGCCGGAGGCTGCAAGTTCATCGCAGGATACCCCATGACGCCCGCCAGCTCGATCCTGGAGTACATGGCGGGCAAGAGCCGGGATTCCGGCGTGGTTGCCGTGCACGTGGAGGACGAGATATCGGCCATCAACATGGCCGTCGGCGCCGGATATGCGGGGGTGAGAGCGATGACAGCGAC
>CAZNMB010000357.1:0-2728 GCA_964574095.1 uncultured Dehalococcoidia bacterium | reverse complement strand
CAGATTGACAGTGGGTCGGTCACTTGATAGACTGCACTACATCAGCCAGGCCGGGCTCTGAACACGCATGACCGTCTCCGATTTCCTTCAGGTCTTCTTCACCGCCGCCGCACCCATATCCGAGTTGAGAGGAGCCATCCCGCTTGGCATCCTCGATCTCGACATGCGCTGGTACCACGCTTTTCTCATCGCCATTGCGGGCAACCTGCTGCCGGTCCCTTTCATCCTGCTGCTCCTGGGCCCGGTAGTCCGGATTCTCACCCGAGTCAGGATACTCGACCGCCTGCTGAACTGGATATTCGAGATATCGAGGCGCCGCGGAGGCCTGGTGGAGAAGTACGGGGCTCTTGGCCTCGCGCTCTTCGTGGCCATACCCTTGCCGGTCACCGGAGCCTGGACGGGGTGCATCGTCGCCTACCTTCTCGGGCTCAGCTTCTGGCGTGCCTTTCCCGCGATCGTACTCGGTGTACTCATAGCCGGAGTCATCGTAACCACGCTGACCGTCATCGGATGGTGGGGAGCGGCTATCGCAGGCGCGTGCCTGTTCGCCTTCGTCATTCTCTGGCTGCGTCGCGCCTTTATAGCCAGGGCTCCGCAGGCCGCCGAATAGCTGCGCCCTGGCCAACCGTCGATGTCCCGCCATCGCAAGGGGGAACGCTTGGGAATCCGCTGGATAACCGCCCTGCGCCGCAATCACGCGCTGGAGCATGCCACGGCCGCGATACTTGCCACGAGACTCAAGCCTGGCCGCAGGCTGCTCGGTAGAGCCGTCTCTGGAGGCTTCTACGTGTACGCGGATGTGCCGGCAGAGATGGTGTCTCAGGCGGCCCAGGAGGGGCTTTCCCGATTGAAGCGGGGCGAGCACGCACTCGCGGTCTCGCCCTTCTGCGGCACGAACCTGGTCACGGCCGCCGTCCTCGCCGCAACGGCCTACACGCTCCTGACCGGGGGCAACCGGCGCCGTGTCAGCCTGCCCACGGCCGCCCTCGCTTCGCTGGCCGCCATGCTGGCAGCTCAACCCCTGGGAAGGATGGCCCAGCGACACCTGACGACTTCCACCGACGTCGCTGGAATGGAGATAGAGGGGGTCTCTTCGACGCGGCGCGGGCGGTACACGAGCCACCGAATAACAACTCTGCAGGGCCAGCCCCCATCACGGGGGAACCGGACCCTGCAGAGCACGTGATCTACATCAACCGCTGCTGAGGGGCCTCCGGTGCCGGTCGCTCAGCAGTCATCCAGAGCACCGCCTAGCCGGCGAGCAACTCCTTGATCTTCACCGTCAAGGGCGGCAGGACCTTCTTGTAGTCGCCGACCACGCCGTACTGACACACCTTGAAGATATTAGCCTCCGGGTCCTTGTTGATGGCCACCATGTGCTTCGACCCCGAGCAGCCGGCCAGGTGCTGGCTCGCGCCCGACAGCGCTACTCCGATGTAGAGCCGGGGCGTAACCAGCTTCCCTGTGAGCCCCACCTGCCAGGTCGCCGGCACCCATCCCGAGTCGCACGGCGGACGCGATGCGCCCACGGCACCGCCCAGGAGCTTCGCCAGCGCCTTCAGTTGCTCGAACGGCTCCGGCCCTCCAAGGCCGCGGCCGCCCACGACCACAACCTCAGCGTCCTCCAGCTTGACCCCCTCGACCTCCTCCTTGACCTTCTCAAGGAACTTGACCCTCGCCACGGACTCGCCCAGACCCGGATCGAACTTGACCACCTCGCCCTTTCGAGACTCGTCCTTCTTCAGGGGCTCCATGGACTTGGGCCTCACGGTCGCAATCTGAGGCCGGGCGTCCGCGCACACCTGTATCGACTGGGCGTTGCCGCCATACACCGGCTTCGTCATCAGCATGGCCTTGCTGTCGGGATCGATGCTCAGTTCGAGACAGTCGGTAACCACGCCAGTCTCGAGACGGAAGGCGAGCCTCGGAGCGAGATCGCGTCCCATCGACGTCTGCCCCATAATCAGGATCTTGGGGCTGGCCTCCCTGCAGAGCTTCTCCATCGCCGCCACATACATATCGCCCACGTAGTCCTTCAGAAGCGGACTCTCCACCACATACACCTTGTCCGCCCCAAAACGGATGGCCTCCTCGGCCAGATCGGCAACCTTATCGCCCAGCAGAACAGCCGCCAGGCCCTCGCCGAGGTCGTCAGCCAGCTTCCTTCCTATCCCGAGCAACTCGGTCGTTATCGCAGCCAGTCCGGTGTCGGCACGCTCTCCGACGATCAGAACGCCCTTGCTGTCCGCCATCTGCATTACCTCCTAAGCATCCTCAGGTGTGAGTCTATATCAGCTTCGCTTCCCGGAGCTTGAGGGCCAGGTTCGTCGCCGCCTCCTCCTCGTTCTCCCCGCCGATGATCTCGCATTTGGACACTCGCACCGGGATGAATAGCTTGAGCATCTTGATCTTTGCTCCCGCGGCACCGAGCTTCGACGCGTCTGCGTCGATATCCCCCGCGCTCCAGGCCGGCACGGTCTTCTTGGCCGCCGCCATGATACCCTTCAGGGTGGCATACCTGGGCTCGCCAAGCTCGTTGCTCACCGTGATCAGCGCCGGGAGACCTACCTCCACCACCTCGTACCCGTCGGGCAGCATCCTCTCGACGCGGGCCCTGCCGTCAGTCACCTCTATCTTCTTGGCTACCGTCACGCTGGGCAGCCCCAGGGACTCAGCGATGCCCGTTCCGACCTGTCCGGCGTCGAAGTCGCCCGCCTGCCTGCCGCAG
>CAZNMB010000356.1:0-2730 GCA_964574095.1 uncultured Dehalococcoidia bacterium | reverse complement strand
GTGCAACTCATCGACGAAGGGACCGGGGTCGCCCAGACCCGCCGCGTACGCCGCCACGCGGTGCTCGAGGATGACCTCGATCTGCTGCCGGAACAGGTCCCCCGACCAGGCCTTGTCGTCCGCCTGCGCCGAGATTGACCGGGACAACGCTGGCTCCGCTTCCGGGGCCTGGGAGCCCTCCACCCCCAGCTCCTTCACCAGCCGCCGTACCAGCTCCTCCTGCTCGATTCCCAGCGAGGTCAGGTCCGCCTTGAACTCCGCGGTCGTTCCCTTCCGGGGGACCTCCGCGGGCAGGACCGTGTCCACGCCGAACGGCCTGTCGGTGAGGCTCTTCGTCTTGCGGATCATCTCGTCCATGTCCTGGGGGGACATGAAGACGCAGCCCAGCACCCCGAGGCCGCCCGCGTTGGACACCGCCGCGACGAGCTCCGGCCCCGAGATGGGGCCGCTGATGCCGCCCATCCCGGCAAGGATGATCGGATACTCGATGTCAAACATCTCGCAGAGCCTGGTCCGAAGCGGGTCTTTCGCCATTAGATCATCTTTCCACGTGCCTGTCCGCCGGAGCGGCCGGGGCTACTGAATCGTGCCGTCGATGTGCTCCCGGATTGTGGCCACCCCGTCCATGAGCCTGTCAACCAGCTCCTTGACCGAGGGGACGTCGTGTACCTGTCCCACCACCTGCCCGATGGAGAGTATCGTCCAGTCTGCCTCGCCGATCTCGGCCGCGTGCCTGGCCTTGCCCCCGCCGATCACGGCCACTATGTCCTGCACGGTGGCGCCATTCGCCTCCATCCTCTCGATCTCGAGAGCAAGCGGGTTGCGCAGAGCCCTCATCGGGTCGCCCTTGCTGCGGAAGGTCAGCATTGTCTCTGTTTCACCGGCTTGGATGAGCCTCCGCTTCAGGTTGGGGTGGATGGGACACTCCTTCGTGGCCATGAAGACGGTCCCCATGCACACGCCCTCGGCACCCAGCGCCAGAGCCGCGACGATGCCGCGGGCATCGCCGATGCCGCCGCCCGCGATCACCGGGACCTTCACCGCGTCTGCCACCAGAGGGAACAGCACGAAGCTGCCGACGGGGTCTCTGCCGGGGTGCCCGGCGGCCTCGTAGCCTACCACCTCCACGAGGTCGGCGCCGAGGCGCTCCGCCGTCACCGCGTGCCGCACGCCGACGCACTTGTGCATCAGAGTCGCGCCGGCTCCCTTCACCCGTTGTGCCAGACGATCAGGGTTGCGGCCCGATGTCTCGATAACCGGGACGCCCTCCGCGATCGCAACCTCGGTGTACTCGACGGGGTCAACCGGGCTCAGCATGGGGAAGAGGTTGATATTGACGCCGAAGGGCTTGTCGGTGAGATTCCTCGTCTTCTTGATCTCCTCCCGAAGCTCTTTGCCGGTTCGGAAGAGAACGGACGCGAGGCAGGCGAATATCCCCGCGTTGGCCGCCGCCGCCACGAACTGCGCGTTGGACTGCTGGCCCATGGTCCCCATGACTATGGGGTGCTCCACCCCCAGTATCTCGGTGACCCTCGTCTTGATCCTGGCAGCCACTCGGTGAGTCCTTCGGGAACCGGCTCCCGCATTGCTGTCGAATACGCGCGGCGTGATGGCGCTACCTGCCCTTGAAGCGGGGTTCGCGTTTCTCCAGGAACGCCGTTGCGGCTTCCATGAAGTCCTCGGTGTTCAGGAGCTTGTCCTGCGACGCCTCCTCACGCTTCATCTGTTCGATGATGTCGGTCACCGTCATGGCGTGGTACAGGTCGGACTTGGCCATGGCTACCGCCAGAGGGGGGTTCTTGGCGATCTTCCCGGCGAGCTCCTTTGCCGCCGCCATCAGGTTGTCGTGGGGGACCACTCTGTTCACCAGGGCTATTCGATCGGCCTCGGCGGCGTCGATGGTCTCGCCCGTGAGTATGAGCTCGCAGGCCTTGGGGAATCCTACGATGCGCGGCAGGGTGAAAGAGCCCCCGGAATCCGGTACGATTCCCCTCTTGACGAACACCATGCTGAACCGGGCCCTGTCCGACGCTATCCTCATGTCGCAGGCCAGTACCACCGAGAAGGCCGCGCCGACCACGGTCCCGTTTACGGCGGCGATCACCGGCTTGTTCATGCTCCTCATCCTGACGACGGCGCCCACGGGGGTCCCCCTGCCGTAGGTCTGGTCGTCCTTGTCCGGAGTGATCTCCGGGTCCCCTCCTTCTTTGGCGACCAGGGCCTCCGCGTTGGTGAACATGCTGAGGTCTATTCCGGTTGAGAAATGCTTGCCCGCGCCCGTGAGGATAACCGCCTTCACATCTGGATCGGCGCCAACCACCCTCATCACGTCGTCAAACTCCACCATGAGCGTGAAATCGAAGGCATTGCCCGCGTCGGGACGGTTCAGGGTCACTACCGCAATTGGCCCCTCCCTCTCCAGTATGAGCGACTTGTACGCCATGAGGCGCCTCCTTCTTCCCTGACTTGCCGTCCGGCCTTGCCCTACGCAGCGGCCGGCTTGAACGCGTGCAGGACTGTGTCGTCGGATATCTTCTCGTAGTCAACCTCCACGGGCATCCCGATGTAGACGTCCTCGGGGGGCATCAGCCCGTGGGTCACCAGGCGAGGGCCCTCCTCCAGCTCCACCAGCAGGACAACCCAGGGGTAGGGCATGGTCGCGTGCTGGATGGTGTAGCTGTGCACCGTTCCCTTGCCGCTGCAGCGGGTCCACTCGTAGTTGAAGGAGTT
>CAZNMB010000355.1:0-2732 GCA_964574095.1 uncultured Dehalococcoidia bacterium | reverse complement strand
TTTATTTTGTAAACTCCATCCTATATTTCCGGATATATCGTTTCAAAATTTTGCTCCTATTTTTAAAAAATTAGTTAATAAAGATTTGATTGATGTTAAATAAATTAATCACTGTTACCGATATCCAATATTTCGAAACTATGATTAGGAATTGTGCGATAAAAGTTATTGATCAATGGAACATTCACGATGACGAAGTTTTGAAAAATAAATTACCAACTTATCGATATATTTATCTTAAAATATGGTTTTGTTGCGACCTTTGTTTTTTAGATAATGATCATTGTCCTGTTTTCAAAAAACAATTCCATTTGTGATTATTTAAAATATATGATTTCTGAATGCACTGTAACATGTACCTATGCCAATAATGGCTATTATCCCTCTGCTACCGACAATGTTCGTACCTGTCCTCATTGTGGAAATTTTATTGATACTCTCACGACCTCTTTTGATACTAATACGGGACCTTATCGCCCTACCGATTTCGATATAGATAATCCCTTTCCTACCTATATTGATCGAAATGATTCTTACACTCCCTCTTGTGGACACTGGCCACATCAGCTTCACGAGAAGAGAATTAAACAACGATCTAAACCTGTTCATCAATTTGTAAAGCGTCCTATATTTCATAGGAAGTGTTTTATGCAGCTTAAGACGTTTAAAAATTTGAGGTTTCATGCCTAAGCAACCTAAACGACCATGTCCAGGTAAGGGTCCAAGACGAGGTAGCTGTCAAAACCTTATTTCTCGATCTGAGAGATGTTGCCCTGAGTGTGTTCCCTATGATAAGTATGCTCAGAAACAATATGATAAAGAGCGGGGGTCGTCTGCTGAAAGAGGGTATGATTATCAATGGAGACTAGTCAGGGATCTTAAATTAAATGAAGATCCGCTTTGTGAGATGTGCTCTAAAGATGGAATTACGACAAAAGCATCCATGGTCCATCACATCTTACCCATCGAAACTCATCCCCATTTAAGATTAGCCAAGGATAATTTACAAAGCCTTTGTAACGAGCATCATGAACAAGTTGAAATGAGGAAGAGGTGGGGGAGAAACAGTAAGTGATCTTATTTAAATTCCACCCCTAATTTGTTCTCAACAATTTTACGCATATCATTCAAATGCTTTTCCGTAGCTCTCAAAGATCCTGCTGATCCAGATCCTTCTGATGGTCTAATCCCTGCTTGCCATAGATCATCCATTAATAATTGAGCTTCGTCTTTTCCAATTGATATAGTGGGATCTGATATTCTGGCATTATTGTTTGGTATCGTTTCCATCACTAGTGGTAATCCTTGTGATGTAATTCCATCACTTTTTGAAAAAGCATAAAGGTCTATTCTTTCTCCAAAATATCCTCTTTCTGCTCTAATTTTTATTGATTCAGTTCTCATGTTGTTGGTTCTCCTTTTGCAACTGTCTCCTAATTTCCATGATCAATTTACCAAGATGATTTTCACCTTTACCAGTCTTAAGATCGATTCCCCAGTAGGTGTCTCCCCAATAATTTCCTTCCTGGATAATCGTATTGCCTGTTTCTAATAACCAAATTTTAAAAGCAGGTTGGGAGAATTTGAGCCATAACAATTCCCGCATAACATCGTATTTTAGGTTATCCCAATCCTCTACTAACTTTATGATCCTGGATCGCTTCTTAACTGTTCCTGGGGAATTTTCCCGTTCGCAAAAGTCTTTCCATCTTTCCGAGTAACTTTTTGTAGACATATAGGCATGCTCCACACTCTTATAAATCCTTCCTTTATATGCTATTTGACAAGGAAAGAAATTACTTAGCCAGCGATATTGGTTTTGGAATTGTTCGATCTTTTTGATGGGGAATAATGGTTTCATTTTATTTTATGAGATTTTTGTTTTTCTTTTCATGTATTTTTCGATTGATTCTGCAATACCATAAGTTAATTCTTCATACCAATTAAGTTTTCTTAAAAATTGAACGTAACTTAATTTACCTTTGGGGCAAATATATTTTTCCCAGAATTTAAAAGGGGAATCTTCTCTCTTAGCTAATTCATCCTTGAATTTTTCTATTCTGTAGTTTACCCCAATGATCCTGGTCATAATCTATTTGCCCAACTTTTTTAATTTCTCTTGATATTCCTTTCCTTCCCGGTTTAGATCGGTTGACCCTGGCTCAGAGAAAATCTGGTACTCTTTTCTGACCTGAGTTCGATCCATATTGCTGACAGTATTTCCTACTAGTGCTTTCAGACATTCTATTTCTTTTCCGGAAAAGGTCATGGAGTTCAATCGATAGTCCACGAACGCATCCCAGGCATAAGGGACCCATTTCGAAACGATTTGGTTTCCGATGATATTAGCATAAGCTCTAATTTCCTCTTGAGCATGACTATCCATTCTCAGACCAAGAAAATGAAAGAGGTTGTGTAGATCGATTTTCCAATAGGCTTCTGTGTAGGTCGAAAGGGGAAGGTCTTTTCGGGCTTGTTCTCTGGCTACTCCGAACTCTAACCTTGTATTGTAAACCGCATCAATATGCTGATGGAGATTTGCTTCTTCCAATGATAATTGTTGTTCCTCGGCCAAGGTAAATTTATCTTCGCTACTTCCCTGTTTGTTAATTGCGGATTGTTTCCTCCATTCCTCGGCAATATTTTTGGAATCAATGGCTACCGAATATCGAGTGGAATATTCATTCACGGATGCTGTGCGATGTCTGATCCACTGTCTCCATACGTCCATG
>CAZNMB010000354.1:0-2732 GCA_964574095.1 uncultured Dehalococcoidia bacterium | reverse complement strand
TCGTCTACCACCTCTAGCTCAACACGCTCGTCCTCAGCGCGAATATACACTGTCACTGAGGTGGCTGCAGCGTGCTTCAAGGCGTTGTTCAGCGCCTCCTGTGCGATACGGTAGAGCCCCTCTTCGGTGACCTCCCTTCCCGTGACTGCGGTGAGCAGTCTGTTTTCAAGGGTTGGGTCTCCCAAGTGGTCGTCGGTATGCTTGACGTGCGTGATGGGCCACATCCAGTCGCACAGGATCAGGCTCTCCTTGGCGCACTCCCTGTCCTGGATCATCCGGGTCGCAAGGGCCTTGCCCTCGTACGTCGAGAAATCGGCTGCCAGTTCGCTCCCCCAGAACCTCGCGGCTACCTTGCGGAACAGCTCGGTAGACAAGTATGAGCCTTCCGTCTTCTGCAGCCAGCCCAGCCAGGAGAAGAGAGGTATGCCGATCTCGTGAACCTGGTTGATGGGCAACCTCGGCTCCATTGCATACAGAAGGCTGGACGCGATGAACATTCTGGGGCAGTATTCCGACCCGTAGCCGGACTTGGACGTGTAGTCGGTAACCAACTCCTCGGACCCCTTGCCGACGGACGCGGCCGCCCTCACGAGCCCCTGGCCGAGGGTGTCGCCAAAGCCTTCCCTGAGGGCGACCTTTCTGGTCAGTGTCTCTATGAATTCGTAGCTGCCCATCTTCGATAGTGGTATCCCCGTGCCGTCGTCAGTCAGGATGCCGGCCTTGGCGCACCTTGACAGCCACATGATGAGCGTGTGGATCGATTCCGTGTCCAGGCCGTAGCTGTCGCAGAGCCTGGTGGCGAAGAACGGCACCTCGTTCCACTCGCCATAGTAGCGCATCGCCCGTTCCTGGTAGAACCACGCCGACCCGCAAGCGTATTTCCCCTTGGTTCCATCCCCTGCCTCGAATGTCTGTCTGATGCACGCGCCGATGCAGCCATGGCAGACATCCTTCTTCATCTTCGGACCAAGTACGAGGTCCACCTGGCCCTGTCCTACCGCGTCCTCCTTCAGAGCGCGGACAATGCTGGCGAGATCGCGGAGTTGCTCCGGTCTGGCCGCCGACACGCGTCTGGTGCCTCGCACCGCGATCGCCTTGAGGTTCTTCGATCCCATGACTGCTCCGAAGCCGCACGAGCCGCTGGCATCGTTGTCCGCCAGGAGGCTGGCAAAGGTGACCATGCTCTCGCCCGCCGGCCCGCAGGCCACTACCGCCGCAGACTTGCCCAACTTCGCCTTCAGGGCGTCGCGCGCGTCTACGGTGCTCTTGCCCCAGAGGGCGGATGCGTCCCTGATCTCGGCGGCCCCGTCCTCGACCAGAAGGTAGACCGGGCCGGGTGATCGTCCCTGGACAACTATGCCGTCGTAGCCGGCGAACTTGAGCTTGACACCCCAACTGCCGCCCAGATTACAGTAGGAGAACTGCTCCGGCACTGGCAGCGGGGACTTTCCGCACACCGTCCACCTGGGGCTGCCGATACCGTTGAACCCCGCCAGGGGGCCGGTGAAGTACATCAGCCTGTTCTCGGGATCGAGGGCGGCTACAGTGGGCGGCACTTCCTCCCAGTAGATTCTTGCCGCTATGCCTCTCCCGCCCAGGAAATCGAGCGCGTAGTCCAGGGTCGGGATGGTCGTGATCTGCCGCGACGACAAATCTACTCGGAGGATATCGCCGGCGTAGCCGTAGTGCTGACTCACGCGTGCCTCCTCTGTCTTCCTGGCACTAGTCTAGCATACGGGCGTGTGTTTGACATCGAGCATCTGACAGCGGAACGGCGAGCGAGCGGGCGTCGGCGCGAGCCGCCGAAGGTGGTGCGCAGCGAGGTGTCGAACAGAGCGGGCATGTGGCCGTGAGGCCGGCTGCCGGGGAATAACCGCCGGGCTGGCTCTCGCGCGGACAATCGGGTATCATGTCGGCGGACATCGTCGGCTGTTCAGGAAGGTGGGCCATGAGAGTTGAGGATCTCAGGAACTACGGCAAGGGTCTGAAGGACAGCGCACCGGACGCGAAGGGCGCGGAGAAGATGAAGCAGGCCGGGAAGGTCTTCCGGTCCGAGCTACGGAAGGAGATGGGGTGGCTTGGTCGGTTCCGGCTGATGGGCCGGACGAGGGGAGATCTCAGGGAAGCAAGGTCGATGGACTGGGCTGTTCTCAGGGAGCACGGATTGACCGACCGTGGAGTCATAGAAGGGATCGTTCACCGGATCGTGCTTATGAAGAACCTCGTGGACTTGGTAGGTATGGAGCGGGCGACCAAGATCCAGTGCAGCCTGCTGGACAAGACCATGTACGACTTGATGACGCCGCTATTCCCGACAATCGACGAGTACGAAGCGTGCGGTGGTTTCTTCGAGGCGTTCAAGGCATACAGCAAGGCGTCGTACGACGCCAATGTCCGGGCCGGCCTGCACCGAATGGAGATTGTGGAGGACACGCCGAATGTGCTTGCCTTCAATATCACGTACTGCGCGTGGCACGAGGTGGCCAGGGGGTTCGGCGATCCCTATCTGTGCTATCCGTCAACCTGCTACGGCGACGAAGCCTACGTGCCGCGGGCACTGTCTGGTTCGGGCTGCACGTTCAGCCGCTCGGGGACACTGGCTGGTGGCGCTCCGGTATGCGATTTCCGCTTCGAGTATGCTGACAGAGCTGATTCCTGAACGTCGAGAAGGCCGGCGCCACCGACCCGGGAGACAGCCAGCCTACTCCTCGATCTTCATCTCAAACCTGCAG
>CAZNMB010000353.1:0-2732 GCA_964574095.1 uncultured Dehalococcoidia bacterium | reverse complement strand
TGATAGCCACCCGGTCGCAGAGGCGCTCGGCCTCCTCCATGTAGTGGGTGGGCAGAAAGACGGTCTTGCCCTTGCCGCGCATGTCCTCGATGACCGACCACAGCCCCCTGCGGGCCTGCGGGTCGAGGCCGGTTGTCGGTTCGTCGAGGAATGCGATCTCCGGGTCGTTGATCAGCGCCAGCGCGACGGACAGGCGCTGCTGCTGGCCCCCGGACAGGTTCTTGACCAGCGTCCTGCGGCTCTCGTGCAGCGCGAGCAGGTCGAGCAATTCATCCGGCGGCAGCGATCTCTCGAAGAACCCGGCGAACAGGTGCAGCGTCTCCGCCACGGAGACGAGCGGCAGCAGCGTCGGCGCCTGGAGCTGGACGCCTATCTTCTGCTTGATCTTGGCGGGTACCCTGGAGACGTCCATGCCCAGCACGCAGACCCGGCCCGAGTCGGCATCGCGCAGACCCTCGATGGTCTCCACCGTCGTGGTCTTGCCCGCGCCGTTGGGCCCAAGCATTCCGAAGACCTCGCCCCGCGCGACACGGAAGCTGATGTCGTCCACCGCCCTGATCTGGCCGTAGGACTTCGCGAGATGCTCGACCTCTATGACTGTCGAGGAAGCTTGATCTTCGTGGCACTCGGACATCGGGTTCCCTCTGGCCGCTCTTCCCGGAACTTCGACGGGCCGCCAGCCCCGGCTGACGGCCCGGCTGCGTAACCTGTCTCGTACATTGTATTGCCGTGGAGGCGCGGGGTCAACGTGCTCGCGCGGGAGTCGGCTGGGAATGACCGGCGTCACTTGACATCGCGCCTGCCCTGCTGGCATCATCCGGGAGAGGCCAAGAGCCGCCGAGAGAGGAGGAATCGTGATGAAGGTCTTGGTTGCGTATTTGTCGCAGACGGGGAACACCAGAAAGGTCGCCGAGGCGATCTTCGAGGAGGTCCGGGCTGAGAAGGCCCTGAAGGAGCTGAAGGACCTCGATGGTCTCGACGGCTTCGATCTCTACTTCGTCGGCTTCCCGATCCAGGCGTACGGCCCGGCCCAGCCGGTGAAGGCCTTTCTGGAGGACCATGCCGCCGGCAAGGACGTGGTGCTGTTCGTCACCCACGCTTCGCCGGAGGACTCCGAGGCGCTTCCCCAATGGCTGGACGCCTGCCGCGCGGCCGCGGCAGGCGCGAACGTGGTCGGTTTCTTCAACTGCCAGGGAGAGCTGGCGCAGAACGTGGCGGACTTCATGAAGTCGAGCGGCGACCCCAAGCTGGCGGCCTGGGCGGATGAGCGCGACGAGACTCTGGGGCAGCCGGACGCCGCGAGACTGGAACGCGCCCGCGCGTTCGCGCGGGATACCATGGCGAAGTACTCGGGATAGCCGCGGCACGGGCAAAGGGCGGCTGCGCGGCGGACACGGCAACCGCACGGGTGCCGACGCGGAGAAGCACGCGCGCTCCGACCTGTTGAGGGAGTGAGGTCACGCCGGGTCTCGCCACATCAGCCATACGCGCGGCGCTCCCCTTGCCCCCTTGATCTCGCCGGTGACTTTGAAGCCTCGGCGCTCGTAGAACGGGATATTGCCCTCCTTCGCCGTTTCGAGGTAGGCGGGCGTTCCCGTCCTGTCGCAGGTGTCCAGGACTGGCCTGATGAGGGCCGTGCCGATGCCCTGCCCCTGAAGCGCCGGCTCCGTGCCCAGCACCTGCAGGTACCAGTGCGGGGCCGCCGGGTGCTGTTCCGACACGGGACGCATGCTCTGGAGCTTCCCGATCAGGTGTCTCGCGCCGGCGACACGGGCCATCGCGGGCAGCAGGCGCAGCTCCCGTGAGAAACCGGGCGGCCACCTTCCGGGCGGGGCCCACAGGGCGGCACCGCCGAGCTCGCTCGTGGTGTAGACCTCGCCTTCGGGCATCGAAATCCGGCGCAGGTAGACATCGAACAGCTCTCTCATCCGCTCGGCGCGACGCCGGTCCTGGAGACAGAACCAGTTGGCAGCCGGATCGGCGTCGAACGCCCTCGCCAGCACCTCGCTCAGGCGGGGGATGTCCTCGACAACCGCCTTGCGCACCACGATGTCGCCTGATCGCTCGCCGGCTCCCTGCTGCGCCATGTCCGTCCGTCTCTTCCCGCGTCCCGAGATGCCGCCGATTATAGCCGCCTCCCTTCCCGATCTCAAGCCGGGGTCGGTTACCCTCGCTGCCGCGTTGCGCCGCCGGGACCGTCGTGGTATTCTGCCTGCAGCGTGACGCGGGGCCTGTTCTTGGTGAGGGCCGCTTGGTGGAGAGGGGCCGGAGTCATGGAGGTGATGATGGATGCGGCGTTGAGGGGACGCGATCAGAGGGATCGGGTGCGGCGGTGGCTGTGGCTGGTCCCGGTCCTGCTCGCGGCGTTCGCCGTCGCCGCCCTGCTGCTGGCGACGGCGGGATGCGATGAGTGGTTCGGGAATTGTGACGACGAGCCCACGGAGACGCGGGACGATACGTTCACGGTGGGCAACTCCACCCGCCTGGTCGTGAGGACGGGAAACGGAGCCATCGAGGTGAACGCCGGCCCGGACGGCGAGGTGCGCGTGCAGGCGACGCTGCGGGTCCCCGACAAGATCGACTACAGCGTGACCCAGGAGGGCGACACGATAACGGTCGAGGCCAGGCCAACGAGCGGAGGATGGCGAGACTGCAAGCAGGCTTCGGTGGTCGTGACCGTCCCCGCGAGGACGGACGTGGACCTCCAGACCAGCAACGGCGCGATCGATGTG
>CAZNMB010000352.1:0-2733 GCA_964574095.1 uncultured Dehalococcoidia bacterium | reverse complement strand
CCCGCGCCCTGGGTGTACTGGACCTTGTAGCGCCACAGTATGTCCTCGGGGAGGTAGCCCGTGTCCTCGAACGCTTTCCTCAGGATCCACTTCTCGATCTTGTCTCCCGTCTTCTCGTACTCACGTATCTTCAGCTCGGGAGGAATCTTCAACGACAGGTCCACCATCTCCACATCCAGGAAGGGGACCCTCAACTCGAGGCTGAAGTACATCCCCATTCGATCGGCTCGCTGCAGGTTGATGTTGTGCAGGTTCCCGATGCAGCGCCTGCCCTCTTTGTTCAGAACATCGACGGGATAGTGCTTCATGTAGTGGTACCCGGTGAACAGCTCATCCGCGCCCTCTCCCGTGAGAACCACCGTCACGTAGTCCGCAGCCAGCTTGCACGTGAAGTAGCAGGGAACGGCACAGCGCACCAGTGACGGGTCGTAGCTCTCGAGCTTCATGATGACTGTCGGAAGCGCCTCGTAGTACTCCTCCTCGGTGAAGTGCAGCTCGTGATGCGTCGACCCTATGTGCGCCGCCGCGATTCGGGAGGCCTTCAGGTCATCGCTCTCGTCGCCAAACTCATCCCTCATGCCCACGACGAATGTGTGAAGATGTGGTATCTCGTCGGCGGCGATGGCGGCCACCAGGCTGCTGTCCAGGCCGCCGCTGCAGAAGGAGCCCACGTGGATCTCCTTGTCCGACAGCAGCCTCTTCTTCACGGCCCTCACGAACGTCTCGCGGATCACCGCGCAGGTCTCCTCCACCTCGGTCAGCAGGTGGTCCTGGATCGGCGGTACCTCGTAGTACTGGACGAACCCGTCTTTGGGAGTGTAGTAGTGCCCGGCAGGGAACTCGTGCACCTCGTCCACTCCGGCCAGGCTCATCGCTCCCAACTCGGAGGTGAAGTAGAGCTTGTCCCCCACGTGGCCGTAGTACAGCGGCTTGATTCCGATGGGATCACGGGCGAGCATGAAATCATCGCCGTCGAAGATGGCGAACGCAAACATGCCGTCCAGGTCGCGCACGCAGTCTGGGCCTTTCTCTCGGTAGAGGTGGAGGATGGCCTCGGTGTCCGATCTGGTCTTGAACTCGTGCTTCAAGACGAGCCGCTGCCTGAGGTCCATGAAGTTGTAGATCTCCCCGTTGCAGATGATCCCTGAACTGCCGCCGTCCGCCAGAATCGGCTGATGGCCTCCGGCCACATCCACGATTGACAACCTCGTATGACCGAACACGGTGTCCCCATGAACGTGTATGCCGCGGTCGTTCGGCCCGCGGTGGGGCAGCGCGTCCAGCATGCGGTTGACGGTCTTCGTATCCCTTATCCCGAAACATCCCGCTATGCCGCACATAACAATAACCTCTTTCCCCTCAGGGACCTGCGCTTACCGCAATATGCATGTCGCCCGAAGAGCATCTTCCTTCTCCAAATCACACGATAGTATCAGTTGAGCCCTTGTCTACTGGAAGGAGTCCAGCAGCTTGACTGCTTCGAAGCCGTCCACGCAGTAGGCGTCGGCGCCCATCTCCCGGGCGTAGGCCGCCGACATTGCCGCGCCGCTGACCTGTGCGCGATGCCCCCGCCAGCCGGAGGGAAGGGGGGCAGTATCTTGCTGAAAACACCCCTGCGCTACTTGAACGGGTCCCATCGAACGGTCTGCTGCTCATAGGCGGGGGGAAAGAGGCTCAGGAACTGGTCGTAGTAGTAGAGCTCCTTGAAAGAGGCGAACGGCAGGCCGTACGGCGTCTTCGGGCGCTTGTCGATCTCTTTCGGGTCGATCATCTTCGCGATGAGGGCATCCATCACGTCATCCGTGCCCACGCCCATGGCGAAGCGCAGCTTCTCGCGGTTGGCGATCTTCTCGGGAAGCATGTCTCTGAAGGCCTCCCGAAGAACGAACTTCTCCACCTGCGCGTCCCCGTGAATCTTCCACTTCATCGGGATCTTCTGGCTGAAGGCCACCACTTTCGAGTCCAGATAGGGCGTCTGATAGACGACCGCGTTCGCCATCCACCCCCGGTCGAGGCGCCTCAGGGCGGTATTGTAGGCGATATCCACAAGCCGCTTGGCGAGCTGCTCCCTGTGCTCGTCGCTGGTGACCCTGGGGCTCTTGAGGACCATCCGGTAGCCGCCGAACAGCTCGTCGGCGCCCTCGCCGACCAGAATGGCGTTGGTGTACGGCTTCGCCACCATCGACACGTAGTAGTTCGAGATGATGCCTGAGATGCAGTCCTCGTCGAAGCTCTCCAGGTACCAGATGGCCTCGGGGATGAAATCTACGATATCGGAGTCCGTGATCCGGTAGACGTGGTGCTCCAGACCGAGGAACTCGGCCATGAGCTTCGCGTTCTCGAGGTCGGGCCCCGGCGCGCTGTCGATCGTTGCGGTGAAGAGAAGGAGGTTCGGGTTGAACCCCTTGGCGACGGCGGCGACGATGGAGCTGTCGAGTCCCCCGCTGAGCGAGACCGCCTCCACGCCATCCATTCGCTTCTGCACGGCCTCTATGACCAGCCCCCTCAGCGTTCGGGCTGCGGCCTGCACATCATCCCCCGGTTCCGGGACATCGGAAACAAAAGGCGGGAACAGTCTCTCGCCGTCCCTCGTGCTGTACAGAGTCCCGGGAGGGAGCTCGGCAATGTCAAACCTGATGTGCTCCGCCAACCCCTTCATCTCGGTGCTGAAACACAGCGTGCCGTTCCTGGTCCCGTAGAACACCGGGCGGGCACCCACCTGGTCTCGAGCCA
>CAZNMB010000351.1:0-2735 GCA_964574095.1 uncultured Dehalococcoidia bacterium | reverse complement strand
CTGATCTCGGGGATGAAGCACGCCGCCGTCCTTCCCGCATCCTGGGCCTCGATCGCGTTGATTGTCTCCAGCCCCCTGCCCTCGATTCCGCCCGCGCATCCGCATCCGAACGGCGAGAGCGCCGAGAACCCGATCAGCGCGAGAAGGAGGACGAGTCTCAACGTCCCGATCTCCGCGCACCACGCCCAGGCCGGCCGAGCCATGCGGCGAACCCGTCGCTCACGCGGGGCCGGCCTTCTTTGACGCCCGCACCAGCAGCACCGGCACCTTCGCATGCCTGACCACTCTATCGGCGACGCTCCCCAGCGCCCACCGGCCGATGCCGGAGCGTCCGTGGGTGGCCATGATAATCAGGTCCACGTCGTTCTTGCCGGCGTAGTCAACTATGGCATCGGCGGCGTTCCCCTCGACCAGGTCCCCGCGCACGCTCAGCCCGCCCCCGGCGAGCTGCTTCGTGGCCTTCTCCAGGTAGCTCTGGGCCTCAGACCGGTACCGGGACTCCAGCCGTGTCCGGTCACCCTCGCTGATTACGTAGTCTCCCGGGATAGGCAGGGGGCCGATCACCCGGAGAAGCACAACATCCACCACGTCGCACCCGCGGGCGATAGCCTGAACGTGAGGGAAGGCGCACTCTGCCACATCCGAGCCATCCAACGGCACCAGGACTTTCTGATACATTCGACCTCCTTCCGGCGTCATTCTAACACACCCCGCACCCCGCCATGCGACATTTGCCTGTTGACAGTAGGCGAACATATGTTCTACCATCACGCCGCACCGGCACTGGAGCCGGGATGAAAGGGGGTGAATGATGACCGACGAGACCATGACTCCCGAGGCCGAGACGGCGGCGCTTCAGAGCGGAGACGGCGCGGGGGAGGCCGGGCGATCAGAGGACACGGACCTGATGGCAAGGATGTTTCAGCTTGAGAGCGATATCGCCGCCAGGGACAGCGAGCTGTCCGTCCTCAAGGATGCGCTGGCGGGCGCGGTGGCCAGGTACCGGGCAGCGGTCGCGGCCTCGGCTGTCGGCGTGCCCGAGGAACTGCTGAGGGGCGAGACTGTGGACGAGATCGACACCTCCCTCGAACAGGCCCGGCGCATCGTGTCTAAGGTCAGGGAGCAGCTCGAGCGCGACGCGGCCGCGAAGAGCGTGCCGACAGGCGCTCCACCCCGGACGCCTCCCGACATGTCCGCGCTGTCCCCGGCAGAGAAGATCGTCCACGCATTAACCGCGGAAAGGAGATGACCTGTCATGGCACTCACACTGGCAGAAGGCGCAAAACTGTCCAATGACATCCTGCTCCAGGGAGTCATCGAGGAAACCATCTACGATTCCCCCGTCCTCCAGGAACTCCCCTTCGTCGAGGTCGTAGGCAACGCCCTGACCTATAATCGCGAGAACACGCTCCCCGACATCGACTTCTACGATGTGGGAGACACCTGGTCGGAGTCCACCCCGGACTTCACCCAGGTAACGGCCACGCTCAAGATCATGGGCGGCGACGCCGACGTGGACAACTACATCAAGGGCACCAGGTCGAACATCCAGGACATCGAGGCGGCGGTCATCGCCCTGAAGGCCAAGGCCATGGCGCACAAGTTCGACAACATGTTCCTGTACGGCGACACCGACGTTGACTCGAAGCAGTTCAACGGCATCAGGGACATCATCGACCTGACCACGCCCGGCAGTCAGGTGGTCGTCGCCGGAGCGTCCGGCGCCACCCTGACCCTGGACATGGTCGACCAGCTCATCGACAAGGTGAAGGGCGGTCTGCCCCACATGCTGCTCATGAGCAAGCGGAGCCGGAGGAAGATCAACGCCCTGGCGCGGGCAGCGGGCACCAACCTGACGGTGCGCGAGGGCCTGCTCGGCCAGTTCGTCCAGGAGTACAACGGCATCCGCATCGGAGTGACCGACTGGCAGCTCGACACCCATAACGTCGCCTCGTCGAAGGAGACGGCGACCACAGGAGGCGCCTGCTCGGTCGTCTACGCCCTGCGCTTCGGCGAAGGCGCGCTCTGCGGCATCACCGGCCCCGGCGGTATCCAAGTCGAGCGCATCGGCCAACTGGAGACCAAGGACGCCACCCGCACGCGCATCAAGTGGTACACGTCCATCTGCCTCTTCTCCACAGTGAGCGTCGCGGCCCTCATCGGCGTCAAAGACTAGGCCCCCCGTCCCGTCCCATCCCCTCGCCCTCTGAGGGAGAGGGCAGGGTGAGGGTAACAGAGGTGACGGCCAAAACAGAAAGGAGACCCAATGTCCGACCAGGTATCCGGGCTTATCCAGCTCGACTTCCACGTTGACCAGAGCGGCAACCTGACCACGGCGACGCCGGTTCACCTGCCCCTCGCGGGCGATGTCTACCATAAGACGGTGAAGATGCCCCAGGCAGGCTGCCTGCGGGCGGTCCTGGCGCGCTGCGAGACAACGCCCAACACGTCCAACCCGTCGCTCGTGTGCAGCATGACCATCGGCGGGGCCGAGGACAGCGACGGGCATGCCGACATCGCGGTGGGGGACACCGAGGCCAACGCCACCTTCGCCAACGGGGAGGTCCCGTTCGACGGGAGCGACGAGATCGGGGCCTCGATCATGCAGACCGGCGCCACCATCGACGACGCCGTGGATGAGGTCCGCGTGACCCTCATCCTTCAGCTCGGCAAGTCGAACATCTAAGAGGTGGCACGGCCATCCTGGCCGTGGTAACGGCCCGTCCCCTCCTTCC
>CAZNMB010000350.1:0-2736 GCA_964574095.1 uncultured Dehalococcoidia bacterium | reverse complement strand
GGGTGAACTCCCCCTCCCTCAAGCTCCCTCCCACCAGGGGAGGGAGAAGAATCCCCGAACCCGCCAGTGAGACGGCACGGCGGCAGGTTGTCTGCGCATCTGTCACAGACGGTGGCCCGCGATTCTCAGCGGGCTGTAGGGCAGGTTTCCCAACCTGCCCTGCGCAAAGTGCTTGCAGAGTCACGGGTCCACTGGTCGGGTCGGGAAACCCGACCTGCTGCCTGCGTTCAGGGTGACAGGACACACATGTCATTCTGAGCGCCCCGCTGGCTGTCATTCTGAACGAAGTCAAGAATCTCCGAGATTCTTCCGTCGCCTGCCTGGTGGCGGGCTCCCTCAGAATGACAGTGAGATGCGCCCTCTTGTGTCATTCTTGCGCCGTGCGGGGACACCGGCGGCACTCCCGCCGCAGAATGTGCTATTATCAACTGGCAGGCGTTGGAGGCACACATGGAATGGGAATACGAGATCAATGATCTGGCCAAAGAGGAATCCTGGCGGATGTTCAGGATCATCGGCGAGCTGGTGGAGGGATTCGACAAGCTGACCGGGATCGAGCCGGCGGTGAGCATATACGGTTCGGCCCGCATCAAGCCGGGCGATGAGCTCTACGCTCAGACCGAGGAGATAGCGCGCCGTCTCGGCGAGCTGGGCTTCTCGATCATAACCGGCGGAGGCCCCGGTGTCATGGAGGCGGCGAACAAGGGCGCTCTCGCGGCGGGAGCTCTGTCGGTGGGACTGAACATCGAGCTTCCGGAGGAACAGTCACCCAACCAGTACACTACTAAGTCGCTTACGTTCCATCACTTCTTCGTGCGCAAGATAATGCTGGTCAAGTACGCGACCGCTTTCATCATCATGCCCGGTGGGCTGGGAACGTCCGACGAGCTCACCGAGGTGCTGACACTGATGCAGACCCGGAAGATCAGGCCGTTTCCGATAGTGATGTTCGACAGCAGCTACTGGAAGGGGTGGCTGGACTGGCTGCACGAGACCGTCCTCGGCCGCGGGTTCATCTCGAAGGAGGACTTCGAGCTGCTCAGGGTCTGCGACAAGCCCGCCACCGTGGTCGATGCGGTCCATCAGTGGTACAAGAAGCAGCAGGTCGTGGGGGCCAGCGCGCTGGGCTAGCATCCCCACTGATCGCACGCGCGGCCCAGACTCAGCCGCGGCCGGCGCCCGCTTTCGCGCGGAGGGACTCCTCCTCCTGCATCAGCACCGCCTTGAGGTCTTCGAGAGTCCAGGTCCTCGTCCCCACCCCCTCCTCCCTCATGTGCACCACCGCCAGCCCGGAGTTGATGATCATCTTCGCACAGATGATGCACGGGCCGTAGATCTTGCTCGTCTCGCCCCGCTCCTTGCTGTACTGCCCCTCGATCCTCTCGCTATGGATGTAGAGCTCGCCATCGACTATTGTGACGCCGGCCCTCGCCGCGTTGATGATGGCGTTCTGCTCGGCGTGTACGCTCCGGCACAACTCGTATCTCTCTCCCGGAGGAATGCCCAGCTCCCGCCTCAGACAGCGCCCCCTGTCGATGCAGTGCTCGGTGCCCCTCGGCGATCCCACGTAGCCGGAGCTGACCTCGACGTCGCCCTTGACGATAACCGCCCCGATCCTGCGCCGCAGGCAGGTGCTTCTCTCGGCCGCCACTCTGGCCCGGTTCAGGTAGTGCTCGAACTTGTCCGGCCTCCTGCGGTCCGCGCTGCGAGAGTCCATGGGCCTCCTTCCGCTGCACCGATGGCGACGCTCGGGCCTTCGAGCACGCACCGGCGCTAGGTCGGATTATACTCGAACAGCGCCGGGTCCCTCAAGCGCCTGCCGGTGCATTGCCAGACGCGGCCGCCTGGGCTAGTATAGTAGACCGTACGTCCGGCGGGGCCGCCGCGCGGGCGGACGGAGGCGACGCATGCAGCAGCCCACGACCCAAGACAACCCCCTCCTCGTGCTCGTCGGCATGGCGGGCTCGGGCAAGTCCTCCGTGGCGCGACACCTCGAGCGCAGGGGCTGGCGGACCATACGCTTCGGTGAGATCACGATGCGCGAGGTCGAGGCGCGGGGGCTCCCCATCAACGAGCCCAACGAGAAGGCCGTCCGCGAGGAGCTGCGCGCCACCCACGGCATGGCGGCCTACGCCAGGCTGTCGCTCCCCGATATCACGGAGGCCCTTGTCTCCGGGCCGCTGCTGATCGACGGCCTCTACTCCTGGGCGGAGTACAGGTACCTCAAAGACCGCTTCGGTCGGCGGATGCACGTGGTCGCCATCTTCACGACGAGGGCCAGGCGCTATGCCCGCCTCTCGCGGAGGACCGAGCGCCCGCTCACGGCCGAGGAGGCCGAGCAGCGCGATTTCGCGGAGATCGAGAACCTGGAGAAGGGCGGGCCCATAGCGATCGCGGACTACACCATCTTGAACGACGGCACCGAGGAAGACCTGCTCGCGGAGGTGGACAGAGTGCTGGCCGCGATCACGCCCGGCCGCTGAGCCCGACCGGCACCGGCGCCGGTCATCCCCACACGCCGCTTATCCGCGCCCCGCACGAGGGGCAGGCCCCGTCCCTGATCCGGGACCTCTCGACGTTCATGTAGCCCCGCTTGACCACCACCTCGTTGCAGGAGGGGCAGAACGTGTCCGATCCCTCCCTCACGTTGCCGAGGTAGACGTAGCGCAGCCCCTCCGCCACGCCGATCTCCTTCGCCCGGCGCAGGGTCTCGATAGGAGTGGCGTCCCGATCGCC
>CAZNMB010000349.1:0-2751 GCA_964574095.1 uncultured Dehalococcoidia bacterium | reverse complement strand
CCTTGGAATGATAAGCTGGGACTGGCATGATACCAGAATGAGCGCCACTATGGAATCTGTTATGAAAGGGTTTAATGATCCACGTATGGCAGTTTATTTTGCCCCTTGTGAAGATAAAACCGCATTGGGCCAGTACAAGGGAATCCGGCAGGGCATTGATATTCAGTCAAAAAGTACTTATGAGTACTATTCACCGGTAGGTACTATGTACAGAACTTCAAAGTCATTACAGATAATGACGGCAGCAGAGGTTTACCTGATTCGTGCCGAAGGTGTGCTAAGAGGATGGGACATGGGTGGACAAACTGCCCAGGAATATTACGAAGAAGGCGTAAAAGCGTCGTTTGATCAATTGGGGGCCTCTGGATACAGCGCTTATATTAACGACGCAACCAGCACATTTGCCGATTATGTTGATACTCATAACCCTGCAAATAACTTTTCAGCTTCCAGCGATGTAACCATCAAATGGGACGAGAGCATGACCAATGAACAAAAATTGGAAAAAATACTCACCCAGAAATGGATTGCAATGTTCCCCGACGGACAGGAAGCATGGGCTGAATTTCGCAGAACTGGGTATCCTAAACTAATACCCGTAGTAGTAAACAATAGTGGAGGGGCTATTAATACTTCCGATTTTGTAAGAAGGGTAATATATCCTAATTCAGAGTATGAAAATAACAATTCAGCTGTTGTTCAAGCATCTTCAACTTTGTCAGGGACAAACGGTATTACTGGCGATAAAGGTGGCTCAAGAGTTTGGTGGGATACAACAGGACCAAATTTTTAACTATGGGCATTTCTAACAATGCAGAACTTTTATAAGTTCTTCTGATTGTTCTGTCCGGTTATACCTGTTTGCAAATAGAGGATCATACTGAGATTAAAAATAGAGGAGGAATTGTTTTTGTAAATGGGTATGACCTTGGACGTTATTGGAACAAAAAATATTTATCGTTTGAGACAGTTCCCCTTAAAACAACATATCAGCCCGTTTCGAAAGATTTAAGACTATATCAGCTGAACTCAATTTTATATATTGCTTTAAATATTATTATATGATGAATAAAAAACAGTTTATTATCAGTTGTCTATTATGTTTATTCTTTTTTAAACTCAATGCACAAAATCAATACGAATTAAATAAGGGCTGGCAATGCAAAAATATTTTGGAGATAAAGGAAAAAGGAGAAGTATTATCAAATCCTTCATTTAAAATTTCCGGATGGTTACCGGCTACAGTTCCGGGAACGATATTAACTACCCTATTAAACAACAAGCTAATATATGACCCGTTTTATGGTATGAACAACGAACAAACTCCTGATATCTATTTTACAGGCCGGGATTATTATACATATTGGTTTATAAAAGATTTTAACGAAAAAGTTGGCGACAAGGACGAACAGGTATGGGTACACTTTCGTGGCGTAAATTATGGGTGTGATATTTTTTTAAATGGTCATAAGCTGAACCAGCAAACGCATTACGGGATGTTCCTTCGACAAACTTACAATATTACTTCCCTTCTTAGCAAAGAAGGAAAGAACCGCCTGGCCGTAATTGTATATCCTACCGATCCTGTGGGCAATCCTAATGGCGGACAAGGAGGTGATGGAACAATCGCTAAAAATGTTACACACCAATATGTAGCCGGATGGGACTGGATTCAACCTGTACGTGACAGGAATACAGGTATTTGGGATAAGGTGATCCTTGAAAAAACGCATAAGGTCAATTTAAAAAATCCCCATATAGTAACTTTAGTTCCTGGCAAAAGATTCCCAGGTAAATCACAAATGCCTGTGACCATCAAAACTTCTGCCGAAATTGAAAATCCTTCAAACAATAAGGTTAAGGGAACATTACAGTATTTCCTGGAAGGTGATATTATTAAAAAAGACGTTGCACTTAAGCCTAAATCTCTTACAGAAATACAATTACCCGATTATACATTAAGAAATCCTGGTTTGTGGTGGCCTAACAATTATGGTCCCCAGACATTATACAACCTCAAGGTTCAATTTTTAGATGAAAATAAACAAATTCTTGATGAGGAAGAAATACATTTTGGTATCAGGGAAATTCAAACCCAATGGAATGAACACACCAGGAGTATGCAGGTTTCCGTTAACGGTCAAAAAATATTTATAAAAGGAGGAAACTGGATAATCTCTGATGCAATGCTTCGATTTTCGCCCGAACGTTATGACGCAGAAATACGTTTTCACCGGGATATGAACCTGAACCTTATTCGTATATGGGGTGGCGCTTTAACCGAAAGGCCCGAATTCTACCATGCCTGTGATAGATATGGTTTGTTAGTAATACAGGACTTTTGGATATCAGGTGATTGCAACGGCAGATGGTTAGATCCAATGAAAAAAGAAGATCAGTGGACACGAAGAAAATATCCTGATGATGACAATCTGTTCCTGGAATCTGTGACCGATCAGGTTAAAATGATACGCAACCACCCTTCACTTGCGTTCTGGTGCGGGGGAAATGAACTTACACCACCAGGGGATATCCTGATTCAAATAAAAGATTCAATCCTGCTTAAACTGGATAGTACAAGGTATTTTATTCCGTATTCTAACTCTCGTTGTATGTCGTATAATAATCTCGGAGGAAATGGAGATGGCCCATACACCATACAGGATATCCGGAGATTTTGGGAACAACGGTCCTTCCCGTTTAACTCGGAAATCGGTTCGGTAGGGATAGGTGACTACGAATCATTAGAAC
>CAZNMB010000348.1:0-2757 GCA_964574095.1 uncultured Dehalococcoidia bacterium | reverse complement strand
AGTTGGAGGAGCACCGCCGTCACCTCGAAGAGATGGCAGCGGAACGAATGAAAGAACTGGCCCGGGTGAACGAACAGCTGCGTGAGGAGATCACCAATCGGATGCAGGCGGAACAGGCGCTGCGGGAGAGCGAGAACAGGTACCGCGCCCTGGCCGAGAACTCGCCGGCCGGGATCTTCGTCTCAGATGCCCGGCGGTTCAAATACGTCAATCCTCGCCTCCATGACATTACCGGCTACACGGAGACTGAGCTTCTGAATATGCAGGACCCCGTGGCATCTCTCTTTGTGCCTGAGGAACGAGAGCGGGTAGGGCGGTATGCCGTCAGTCGCATGGAGGGAGCGGCGGCGCCAGCAAGCTACGAGGCCCGCGGCCTGCGCAAAGATGGAAGCGAGACGATACTCAGGCTCTTCGTCTCGTCGCTTGACCTTTCGGGGGCCAGAGTGCTGCAGGGGACGGTTGTGGACATCACGGAGCGCAAGCGGGCGGAGGAGAAGCTGCGGGAGAGCGAGGGTAAGTTCGCCAGAGCATTCAATAGAAGCCCGGATGCCATAGCCATGACTGCAGTAGATACGGGCCTGTTGTTTGAGGCGAATGAAGGGTTCGAGCGTTTGTTTGAATATGACCGGGCAGAAGCGATAGGCAAATCGGCGTTCGAACTTGGTCTTTGGGAAGATCCAGCGGCGAGAGCAGAAATCGTTTCAATACTAAGACGTGATGGCTGTGTACGCAACTACCCGGCAACCGGCCGGGCACGATCCGGGAGGCTTTTTGCCGGAGAAGTATCAATGGATCTTGTCGATATGAGAGGAGGACAGTATCTGCTAGTAACCGTACGTGATGTTACAGCAAGGAAGCGGGCGGAGAGGCTGCAGGAGATCGAGCGCGACCTCGGCATGGCGCTCAGCGCCACGACCACGCTTGGTGAAGGCCTGACCAAATGTCTCCACGCGGCGATTGAGGCCGCTGATATGGACTGCGGAGGTCTCTACCTCTTCGACGATGAAACCGGAGACCTGGCCCTCCTATGTCATCAAGGACTGTCCCCTGGTTTCGTCAGGGCCGTTTCCCACTACGATGCCGATTCAGCCAATGTCCAACTGGTTAGAGCGGGGGAACCGTTGTATACCTCGCACCTTGAGTTGGGTGTGCCGCTGCGGAAAGAGGAACGAAGAGAGGGCCTGAGCGCAATCGCAGTAGTCCCCATATCACATGAAGGCAGGCCGATTGGCTGCGTCAATGTGGCTTCTCGTTCTGTCGATGAAGTACCGGTTCTGGCTCGTAGTGCGCTGGAGATGATTTCCACGCAGGTAAGCAGCGCCGTCGCCGGTCTGAAGGCGCAGGAAGCCCTGCGGGAATCGGAGGCGAAGTACTCGACACTTGTCGAGCAGGCGAGCGATGGCGTGGACATCGTGCAGGACGGGGTCGTGAAGTTCGCCAACCGGGCTCTGTGCAAGATGACGGGCTACTCCCGCGAGGAGTTTGAAGCGATGGGTCTTCTTGACATCGTCGAACCGGAGTCCAGGGATGAGGTCAGCGAGAGATACCTGAAGCGTCTGCAGAAAGAAGAGTCACCGCCGGTAACTGAGCTCATGATCCGGTGCAAGGATGGGACGAGACGCTGCATCGAGGCGACAGGAGCCGCCATCCACTACAACGGCCGACCGGCCTCAATGGGCATAATCCGCGATGTCACCGAGCGCAAGAGGGCGGAGGAGAAGCGGCGCGAGAGCGAAGCGCTCTACCGCCTGATCGTGGAGAACATATCGGATGTGGTCTTCACCACGGACATGGACCTGCGCTACACGTACATCAGCCCCAGCGTGACGCGCCTGCGGGGCTTCACGGTTGAGGAGGCGGCGGCGCTGCGCATCGACGAAAGCCTGCCTCCAGGGAGTCTGGAGGCAGTTCTGGAGACATTCGGGCAGGGGTTGGCGACGGCCGGGGCGGCACAGGGGGACCCAACGCCCGGTTGCGTGGAGCTGGAAGTCTACTGCAAAGACGGCTCGACGCTGTGGACCGAGACGTGCATGTCACTCATTCGCGACCCGGATGGCCGGCCTGTCGGGCTTCTGGGGATCACGCGCGATATCCATGCTCGGAAGCTGGCGGAGCTGGAGCTGGCCAGGTACCGCCGGCGGCTGGAGGAGATCGTCGAGGAGCGCACCGCGGATCTGGAAGAGGCCAACTGGCAGCTCCAGCGGGAGATTGCCGGGCACGAGCGGGCTGAGCTGGAGTTGAAGATCAAGGACTGGGCGATAGCCTCCTCCATCAACGCCATCCACATGGTTGACCTCGAGGGCAACATGGTGTATGGCAACGCGTCCTTCCTCGAGATGTGGGGGTACGACAGCGGCGACGAGATCAGCGGACAGCCCGCCGCCGAGCTGTGGGCCGATCCGAAAGAGAAGGCGAGGGTTATCAGGATACTGCTCAGCAAGGGGTTGTGGCAGGGGGAGCTGACGGCGAGGAGGCGCGACGGCTCGACGTTTGATGTCCAGGTGCTCGCCAGCGTCGTCGAGGACGACTGCGGCAAGCCCATTTGCCTCATGGCTTCCCTCATTGATGTCACCGGCCGCAAGCGTGCCGAGGAGAGGCTGCAGCGGCTCTACGAGCGGGAGCGGGAGCTGCGCGAGCAGCTCGAGGAGGAGATGAGGAAGCGGGTGGAGTTTACGAGGGCGCTGGCGCACGAGTTGAAGACACCGCTGACGCCGGTGGTGATGTCGAGCCAGATACTGACGGCGAAGCTGGAGGACG
>CAZNMB010000347.1:0-2773 GCA_964574095.1 uncultured Dehalococcoidia bacterium | reverse complement strand
GGAAGGCCCGAGTAGTAGGCGAGGTAGTAGCCCGCGAGAAGAGCGAGCAGCAGGACCGACCCCAGGGCGCTGGCGGCGGGAGCTCCCGGGAATCGTGCTTTCGAGTCGCCTCTCCCCGCGCTCCCGAACGCGACGGCTATCAGCGTCGATGACAGCACCTGCCCCAGGAGGAGCAGGGCAGCGGCAGGCGCCACCCCTTCGGGGTACGGCGCGGACAGTGTGGCGACAAGGGCCGTGCCGCATGCCAGGGCCAGCGGCCACGACCGCCCGCGCGTGCCGCCCAACAGCCAGACCGCGCAGCCCAGTCCCGCGATCTGCGCCAGCAGCGTCCAGCCGAATGCCTGCGGCAGTGTCCATCCCGTCAGCGCCGCCAACCGGGCGATATTCTGCAGCACCACGACCTCGAGGAAGAGAAAGGGCCCCAGGGCCGCCAGTGCGGCAGGGCTCGCAGGCCCGCGGCCATCGACACCGGCATGCGCGCTGCGTCCCAGCGCGAGGACCGCGACAAGAGCCCACTGGGCCAGTACCAGCAGCAGCGTGAGTATCAGGGGAAGCACGCCTGGTTGCCAGCCGAGGTCCCAGGTGCGGAATGCGCCGTGGAGGGCGGTGTCCAGCGTCAGCCCCAGCAGCAGGCCGAGGGCGAACGTCCTTCCGGCGCCGGAGCGGCCCGAGGCCCCCATGCCCCGCACGGAGGCAGGCACAAAGAGGAAGAACAGGCCCAGGCAGCCCATGGCCAGGCCCAGGCTGACCGCCGGGCTGTCCGCCCAGACCTGCATCAGCAGGCGGAGCAGTCCCAACCCCCCGGCTACGGCGAGGAGCAGGCGACGGCGGCCCACGAGGCGTTCAAGCCCTCCCGCCAGAAGGGGCGTGAGGAAGAGGGAGATCGTGACCGCGGCGGCGAGGGCCTCGCTCCACCCGCTCGCATCGACGAGCCCCCAGACGACGCCCGGAAGGACCGCCCGCAAGGCCTGGAGCCCGAACAGGACGGCCAGAGCGATGAGGCCCGGTTCAGCCGCCGGGCGCAGGCCGGTGGACGATGCGGCCGACGGGACAAGCCGGTTCCACATGGGCGATCATGCGGAACCATAGCAGAACGCCGCTGCGCGGTCAACGCCTTCAGAGACCTCGCGCGGATTCCGGCATGGAACGGCGGTCGAAATCCGCCGGTGCGCGTGGTAACATATGTCAGTAACTTGATAGACATACTGCCCGGCGGGGAGCGGACTCACGGACGGCGGCGGACGCGATGCGGCAGCATGATCGCGGGCGGGCAGACAAGGAGGACCCCATGACCAGGGGAGCTTACCTGGACAACGCGGCCACGGCGCCGGTTGACCCGCGGGTCGTGGAAGCCATGGCCCCCTACTTCCGGGAGAAGTTCGGGAACCCCGTCTCTTTCCACGAGTGGGGAGAGCAGACGTCGGATGCCATCGAGACCGCCCGCGCCCAGGTCGCCGGCCTGATCAACGGGCAGGCGGACGAGATCGTGTTCACCTCCTGCGGGACCGAGTCCAACAACCTGGCGATCAAAGGCCTGGCGCGCAGCCACCAGGCCAAGGGCAAGCACCTCATCGTATCCTCCATCGAGCACTTCTCGGTGCTTCATCCCGCCCGGACGCTGGAGAAGGAAGGGTTCAAGGTCACCTATCTCCCCGTGGATGAGCACGGTCTCGTGGACCCGGCGCAGGTCGCCCGGAGCCTCCGGCCCGACACGGTCCTGGTGTCTATCATGCACGCCAATGGCGAGGTCGGGACCGTCCAGCCCATAGAGGAGATAGCCAAGGTCGTCAAGGGAGCCCTGGCGCTGTTCCACACCGACGCCGTGGCCACCGCGGGCGTGATACCTGTGGACGTACAGAAGCTGGGCGTGGACGCCCTGAGCCTGGTCGCCAACCAGTTCCACGGGCCCCAGGGCGTCGGCGCGCTGTGGCTGCGCCGCAAGACGGGGATAGACCCCCTTCTCGAAGGCGGCATACAGGAGGGAGACATACGATCGGGGACCCACAACGTCGCCGGGATCGTCGGCCTGGGCAAGGCCGCGGAGCTCGCCCGGCAGGAGATGGGGCAGCGCATCGAGCGTCTCACCCCGATGCGGGACCGGCTGATAGACGGCGTCCTCGGCGGCGTCGAGCAGTCGATCCTCACCGGCCACCGCTCGAAGCGCCTCCCGGGGCATGCCAGCTTCTGCATCCGGTTCATCGAGGGCGAAGCGATGCTCGCGTATTTGGGCAGCCAAGGCGTCGCGGCGGCCAGTGGCTCCGCCTGCACCGCGAAGTACCTGAAGTCCTCCCACGTGCTCGACGCGATGGGGATTCCCGCTGCGACGGCGCAGGGTTCCCTCATCTTCACCCTGGGCGTCGAGAACACCGATGCCGATGTGGACCTGGCCCTGAAGGCGCTGCCGCCCGTGGTGGCGAGGCTGCGCCAGATATCGCCGCTTTACGCTGCCTTCCTGCGTGAGAGGAAGTAGCCGGCATCGCTCACGAACCCTGGAAGGCGGGAGTGGTCGGAGCGGATGCTCCGACCCACCCAGCATAGAGCGACACCCGGGGTAGCCTGGAGCACCTGCTCCAGGTGGGGGTGGAGCAACCGGCCTCCCTCCCGACACGGCCCGTTGGTCACCGCAAACGGGCGGAACTGGCAGGAAACAGCAAGATCGGGAGCATTGGTGAAGATAAGGTAATATGCCTATCTTGTTGTCTCCCAATAGGAGCCATCATGTCTTTTCTACGCTGAAGGTATTTATGTGTTCGTCAGGATTGTGTACTATGAA
>CAZNMB010000346.1:0-2798 GCA_964574095.1 uncultured Dehalococcoidia bacterium | reverse complement strand
GCCGACGCCGTCACCACCGCCGACGCCTGTAGTCACACCGAGCCCAGCCCCATCGCCGACGCCTACCACCGTTCCTGCTCCGGGGCCTGCCTCCGGGCCAGCGCCCACACCGGAGCCCTCGCTCGCGCCGGTGCCGGCGGCCGCAGGGGACGTTCTGGTCAACGAGGTGTACTACGACCCGCTGCACACCGGTACGGATGCGTCCTATGAGTGGTTTGAGCTTCTCAACCGAACGCCAACGACTCTCGACTTGACAGGGTGGAGCGTGACCGACAACCACGGGAGTGACGACATGCCCCCCTTGACCCT
Source organism: uncultured Dehalococcoidia bacterium (assembly GCA_964574095.1). GTDB lineage: Bacteria > Chloroflexota > Dehalococcoidia > SZUA-161 > SZUA-161 > SZUA-161. The sequence goes on along the minus strand of CAZNMB010000346.1, from coordinate 2,489 downwards.
GCCGCCGGGCGGCCTGGGCGTTGTCGCCGCGAGCCTCGCCTTCTACGACGAGTTTCCCTCGTTCCACGGCAACATCGCTTTCATCGCCGATGGCAGAATCGGCAACGGCCTGAGCAACGGCGGGGACAGACTGAGCCTGCTCGATCCTGCGGGAGGCGTGATCGATGAGCTTTCGTATGGCGGCGATTCCGTCCTCATGTCACCGCCCTGCCCCGGTGTGGATGCGGGCCATTCGCTGGAGCGTCGGCTCGCCGGACTGGACACCGACCAGGCAAGCGACTTCTTCGAGAACAGCGAGCCGACTCCAGGAGATCTCTGGGTTCCTCCAACTCCAACGCCATCCCCGACACCCGCGGAAGCGCCGTCTCCGTCGCCGACCGCTTCGCCCGCGGCTTCGCCGCCGCCTACCGCTTCGGCCCCGACGCCCGCCGTCTCCGGCGCCGCGCCTGAGCCGGACACCGGCTCTGACCCCGGGCAAGCGGCCTCCCCGACGCCGGGGCTGGCGGCAACGCCCGGGCCCGGCATCAGTCCCGCGCCCGGGCGACCCGAAATCAATATGTGGCTCTACGCCGCCATCTGCGTCTCTGCGGTACTCGTCGGTTCCGTGTCGGTCGTCGGGGTTCGCAGGCTTCGACGAAAGGGCTGACGGTTTGCGCGGCCGTGGACGCTGAGATATAATCTACAAGCTGCGCTCCGCTGGTTGGGCACGCGGCTGAACCGGACGAAGTGGTGGGCCTGGTGGTTGCCCCTGTCGAAGCACGCCAATGAGACTCTTCTATCCCGCTGCCACCACTTTGATGAAGGTGCTGCTCGTTGCCTTTGCGAGATGGCGCGTCGAGGGCAAGGAGAACGTCCCCCGAAAGGGGCCCTTGATTGTCGTGTCCAACCACCTGAACAACATCGATCCCCCCCTTCTGGGCGCGAGCGTTCCGCGAACCGTCCTGTTCATGGCCAAGCAGGAGCTGTTCGAGCCGAGATGGGTGAGAACCATAGTTGAGGGGTACGGGGCTTTCCCGGTGAGGCGTGGACAGATCGACAGGAAGTCTCTGCGCCAGGCGCTGGACATGCTCAAACGAGGAAAGGTCGTGGGCGTCTTCCCGGAAGGGTCCAGGAGCCGCGACCGGCGACTGCAGCAGCCCCAGCCCGGTGCGGCCCTGCTGGCCGTCCACTCGGGCGCTCCCGTGCTGCCCGTGGGCATCGCTGGAAGCGACCAGATGAAGGGGTTCCGGTCAATCCTCGATCGCCCGCGGATCAAGGTCACGATAGGTCGTCCGTTCCTGCTGCCTTCGGTCGATGGGAGGAGGACACACTCGCGGCTCGCCGGGCAATCCGACGTGATCATGGAGCATATTGCCGCGCTTCTGCCGGAGGATTACAGAGGCAAATACGGCGGCCGGGCAAGCAGCGGGAGAGACGATGGAGATTGAGAGGGCCGCCGCGATGGGCTTCTGCTTCGGGGTGAAGCGGGCCATCGATCTTGTGGAGAGGGCAGCGAGAGAGCGGGGCCCTCTTCAGACACTGGGCGCTCTGGTCCACAACCGGCAGGTGGTCGAGAGGCTCGCCGAGTGCGGGGTAGGCGTTGCCGACTCTCTGGAGGAGGTGAGGGGCAACATCATCGCCATCGCCTCGCATGGCGTCGGGCCGGATGTCATGGAGCGAATGCGGCAAAGGGGACTGGAGATTGTCGACGCCACGTGTCCCTTCGTGCGCAAGGCGCAGGTCGTGGCGAGGAAGCTGGGGCGGGCCGGGTTCTGGGTTCTGGTCTTCGGAGACGCCGCTCATCCCGAGGTTCGGGGCGTGCTGGGCTATGCCGGCGAGAACGCCAGCGCTTCTGTCGAGGTCCCGCGCGTGGGCGCCCTGCCGCCGCGCCTGGGCATCCTCTGTCAGACCACGCAGAACCAGGAGCGTTTTGCCGAGTTCCTGGCCGGAGTCGTCTCGCGGGACATCGCCGGGTTCTCCGAGCTTCGCGTGTTCAATACCATATGCGATGCCACAACCAAGCACCAGGTCGCGGCCCTCGAGCTTGCCGAGAGAGTGGACCTGATGATCGTCGTCGGAGGGCAGGACAGCGCCAATACCAGACGGCTGGCCGGGATCTGCTCGGATGCCGGGGTTGCCACCTTTCACATTGAGGGCGCGGCGGACATCGATCCCCGCTGGCTGCGTGGACGTTTGCGGATCGGGGTAACCGCGGGAGCGTCCACGCCTGATGAAGTCATCGAAGAGGTTGTCGCGGCCCTGGACGGGAAATCTGAGGAGAAGTAGATGGAGCCTTGCGATGCAACATGACGGATTCGGCATCTACCTCAATATCAAGGACAGGACGGTAATGCGGATAAGCTCTCCCTACTGGATTCCGTCGGGAGACGAATGGGTGTTCCTGACTGATGACGTCAACTCTTCGTTGACGAAGATTCGGGAGCTCGCCGGAGTCCGGGGTCTCGTCGATGATCCGCACAAGGTGACCTGGGGGGACTGGAGCCGGGTGC
>CAZNMB010000345.1:0-2799 GCA_964574095.1 uncultured Dehalococcoidia bacterium | reverse complement strand
GCATGATTCTTCAACCGCTGCACATCCACCAGAGCATCGGCTTCAATCAGCTTCGCATTGATCTGCCGCATGTCGTCGTCGATCCTGCAGATGCCCTTTCTCTCCCTGCCTCCCGCCTCACAACTCAAGCAGCCATCACACCCTTTGATCTCCTTCTCCCGAAGCAAGATCAGCTCGGTCTCCACCCCGGCACTGGCGATCCCTTCCAGCAGCTTTCTGAGCATCCACTCCGTGTTGCCTTTTCTGGGAGAACCGCAGATGCCGACAACTCTCATGTCTTCCCCTGTCTGGCTGGTCCCGCCTGCCCCTGTGAAGGAGTTACGCGGATGATTTCGAGCGCCGTCGCACTGCGCACACAACCCGCGTCCAGCTTGGTATCGGGGCCGGGGACCGGACAAAGGCCAACAAGCATATCAAACGATTTCGAATGCACGATGGCGAGAGCAGGCTGACACTCAGCGCGTATCGTTGTGGAGGCATGATCGATCCTAAGTCTGTGCTTCGAGAATGCTTCTCAAGTTGCTGAGACTCTTTCGTGTCTCCTTGCGCATCGAGCCAGCCACCATCGGCAAGAACAGCTTGAGGAACCCGCCCACCTTCATGTCGTACGCAATGGTGAACCTGGTGCCTGTCGCTATGGGATCATAGGTCACGCGCTCTCCAATGATCATGCTCCCGCAGGTGATGTTCTTGGCCCACTTCCTGTCCGGCTCATACTCCGTAACCTTCGCTGTCCACTTCATGCTGAGACCCATCATGCGGTTGGCACCTTTGAACGTGGTGCCGACATCCATGTGTCCCTGGGACGTCTGCTCCGCCTCCGTTATGAAGGACTGCCACTCAGGCCAACTCTTCGCCTCCGTCGTGTAGGCGAACACCTTGCCGACCGGGCGCTTGATCTCCACGCTGTCCCCGATTCTTGCCATCTAGCCACCCCCCTGAGTATTCGGCGCTACCCATCGCTTGTCGTGACTGTGTTCATGACGCCACACACCGGTGGAATCGGCGGCGGCACCCCTTCGCCGTCTCCCGCTACGGACAGCAGTACGATCGCCAACACGGGCTGCAGAAGCACCATACCTCTGACAACAGGGCGCAGCCTCGCGAATCTCGGGGTCTTGTCCTTTCGGCGAATGCCAGCGGATGGGCATGCTCAGCAGATGGGCGCTACTATGATTATATGCATGGCCGTTGTCCGTCGCAATCGGCCGGTTCTGCAATGGCCGCAAGGAAGGCACGGCTAGGTACGGCGGGAGGGAACCGGGGTATTGTCTGCCTATGTCTTCCGGCTCGTTCGTGCCTGCTTTGTCGCCCTGGAGACAGGACCGGCACGGGACGCAGGTGTGATACGCGGGCAATCACTCATCGAGCTACTGGGCAGGATCGCCGTCGCTGCCGTGCCTGCATTGATGGAGGAAGGTGCGCCCCCACTCCTGTCAGCCGCCATTGCCCGCAGCTTCGGCAGGGAACGGATGGAGGGGACGTTTGTCGTCTGTCTGGGCCTGGCCTGTGCAGTCACCACGCCAAGACACACGGGACCTTCCCGACTCCGGAAAATCGTGTAGAATTGACTCCGGGGTGAGCGCCACCGGGCACCCGAGCTGCCTGGCTGACGTGCCGTGGCAGCGGCCCCGGGAGTCTCATTCTCTGGCAGGGAGGCTTGTTTTGTCCGGGACAGAGGAATACAGATCGAAGCTGTGCACTCATGAAGACGCCGCCAGGATCGTCGAATCGGGTGACCGATTCTTCACCGCGCCCGGCGTATGTGAGCCTTCCGCGGCCATGATAGACGCGATCGCGGACCGCAGCGACGAACTTGAAGACATCCAGTACATATCGTGTCTCCAGTCCCATTCATACAGGATTCACGCACCTGCCTGCAGAGGAACCTTCAGGCTGATGAGCGGTTTCTACTCTCAGCAGTCCATGCATTTGCACGAGGAAGGCGCTTCTACGTACCTGCCCGTCCAGGGGTCCAGCGTAGGACGTCTGGCAAGGAAGCGTCAGGAAATCGACCCGCGCAGGGTGGGCATCATTGCCCAGGTCAGCCCTCCGGACGACCGGGGATACGTGTCACTCGGCCTTGATCTGTACTACACGCCCGACATACTGCAGCAAGCCGACTGGGTCATAGGCGAGGTCAACGCGAGGATGCCCAGGACCCATGGCGATTCCCTCTGCCACGTCAGCCGGTTCGACAGACTCGTTGAGATAGACGAGCCTCTCTTCTCTCCGCCGATGCCCGAACCATCGGAAGTACACAAGAGGATTGCCCGGAATGTCGTAGGCCTGCTCAGGGACAGGGATTGCATACAGGTGGGTATAGGCGCAGTCCCCGGACAGATCTCCAGGCTCATCGCGGACAGCGGCCTCCGAGACCTGGGTATCCACACCGAGATGGCTCCCGCCGGGACCCGCGAGCTTGTGGAGACCGGAGTCGTCACGGGAAGATACAAGCAGACCCACCCCGACAAGATCGTCATGTCGTTCGCCCTCGGGGACCAGGAACTCTACGACTTCGTGGGCAACAACCCGATGGTCGAGTTCTACAGTGCCTCGTACTGCAACTCGATTCCCTTGCTGGCCCGGGAGAAGAACCTGGTGGCCATCAACGGCGCCATCGAAGTCGACCTCGTCGGCACCGTCTGCTCGGAATCCTTCGGTGATGCAATGCGCTCCGGTACGGGCGGTCAGCTGGACTTTGTGATCGGGGCGTACTGGTCCGAGGGGGGAAGGGCGATCCACATCCTGCCCAGCACCGCGAAGGGAGAGACTCTGTCACGCATCGTGCCCTACCCA
>CAZNMB010000344.1:0-2800 GCA_964574095.1 uncultured Dehalococcoidia bacterium | reverse complement strand
GGGCCGAGGCGTCGTTCGAGCTGCTGCTGCGACGGGCCCAGCCCGACTACGAGTCTCCATTCGAGCTGGTGGATTTCATGGTCGTCGTGGAGAAGAAGCGCCGCCTCCCCGCGGGGGCCGCACAGGAGCAGGTGCTCTCCGAGGCAATGGTGAAGGTGAGGGTGGGGAAAGAGGTGATCCATACCGCGGCCGAGGGCAACGGCCCGGTCAATGCCCTCGATGTCGCCCTGCGCAAGGCGCTGCTGTGGTACTTCCCCGAACTCGCCGTCGTGAAGCTCGTGGACTACAAGGTGCGCATCCTGGAGGAGACCCACGGCACGGACTCCAGGGTCAGGGTGCTCATGGAGTCCAGCGACGGCGAGCAGGACTGGCATACTATGGGCAGCTCGACCAACATCATCGAGGCGAGCTGGCTGGCCCTCGCCGACAGCCTGGAGTACTGGCTGGCCCGCAGGGGCCTCACATCTTCTCAAGCGTAATCGATGGAGCGGAGCAAATGACTCGATTCATCCTGGTAAGGCACGGCCGGACGGCGTGGAACCGCGAGGAGCGGTTCCGGGGGAGGCACGACCTGCTTCTCGACGAGACCGGGCTGAGGCAGGCATACGCCGCCGCGGTCCATCTGCTCGATCGCCCCATTGCGGCCGTCTACTCCAGCCCGCTGAAGCGCACGCTGGAGACGGCGAAGGTGATCGCGAACCAGAAAAGTCTTCCCGTGCAGCGTCACGAAGGGCTGCTCGACATAGACTTCGGCAGGTGGCAGGGCCTGAACGCGGAGGAGGCGCGGGCGCAGGACGCCGGGCTGTTCCGAATGTGGCTGGAGGAGCCGCACAAGGTCCGGTTCCCCGGCGGCGAGGAGCTGGCGGACGTCCGCAACCGGGTGACTGCCGCCGTCGAGGAGCTTGCCGGCGCGCATCCCGAGGAGACGGTGGTCCTGGTCTCCCACATGGTGGTGTGCAAGGTCCTGATGTGCGCCATGCTGGGGCTGGACAACTCGCGCTACTGGCAGGTGCGGCAGGACGTCTGCGCCATCAACGCCTTCGAGGTCAGGGACGGCGTCACCACGGTCACCCTGGTCAACGACACCTGCCACCTTAAGAACCTGGCCGGGGGATGAGTCCCTTGACCGTCGCCGAGATCGTGAGGCTTCTGGAGGGGGAGTACGGCGAGGTCGCGTGGACCCGGCGGCGGGACCCTCTCTCCGAGCTGGTCCTGACGATCCTATCCCAGAACACGTCCGACCACAACTCGCGGCGGGCATTTGACCGGTTGACGGCCGCCTTCGGCTCATGGGACGCGGTGGCCGGCGCCGACGTCGCCGCCATCGCCGCGGCGATACAGCCGGGCGGCCTGGCACAGGTGAAGGCTCCCCGGATCAGGTCGATCCTCGAGCGTATTCAGGCCGGGCGGGGGTCGCTCGACCTGGAGTTCCTCGGCGGGATGCCCGTGGACGAGGCTGTGCGCTGGCTGCGGGACCTGCCGGGCGTCGGGCCGAAGACGGCGGCGTGCGTGCTGTTGTTCTCCCTGGGGAAGCCGGTGCTGCCGGTTGACACGCACGTCCATCGCGTGGCCGGGAGGCTGGGCCTGATCGACTCGAAGCTGTCGGCGGAGAAGGCGCACGAGGTCTTGGGGGGCATGGTGCCCGCCGCGGACGTCTACCGGGTCCACATCCTGCTGATCGAGCACGGCCGCAGGGTGTGCCTTGCGCGGAGCCCTCGGTGCGGTCTGTGCCCGCTGCTGCCGGGATGTCCCGCCGGCCGGAGCCTGATTGGCCTTGGGGCATGAGTGTCCTGTCACCCTGAACGGAGTGAAGGGTATCTGATCGATGCCTGGTTGTTCAAATCAGCGTCATGACACAGATTCTTCGCTGCGCTCAGAATGACACAAGAGGGCGCTTTCCATTGTCATTCTGAGGGAGTCCGCCACCGGGCAGGCGACCGAAGAATCTCAGGGATTCTTCGTTGCGCTCAGAATGACATAGGGGCATGGTTGGAGCCGACGCTTCAACCCACCCGTATTCTCGGATGGCCTCTTGGGGCACGAGGTGAAGGCATGAACGCGGCGGAGAGGATACTCGCCCGCGCCCGGGCGCTGTTCGATGCGGTCGGCGTGGCAGTGGACCCCGCCACGGGCGACACGATCCTGGTCCTGGGGCTGGTCTCGACGCCGGAGAGAGACCTGGACGACTTCGCCTCCGACGGAGTGAGGACGGTACTGCGCGGCTTTGCCCGCCACGCGAAGCCGAAGCAGGACGAGCTGATCGCGTTCATCAGGGAGCAGGGCTACGGCGCGGAGCTTGTCGGCGTCCTCGGCTATCCCCACGGCGGCCTGAACCTGAAGCACCTCGCGGTGGCCGCCGGCCTCGGCGAGCAGGGCAAGAGCACGGTGGTGATCAGCCGTGACTTCGGCCCCTGGCTGAGGCTCATGTCCCTGAAGACCGACGCCCCGCTGGCGGCCACGGGCACCGGGAGGTACGCGAAGGAGGAGGCATCCTGCTGCGCCTCCTGCAGCCGCTGCGTCGAGGCCTGCCCCGTGGGGATTCTGGCACCCTACCGGCTGGAGGACACGGACAGGTGCCTGGCGGCGGTCTCGCACGACCGGCCCGGGGGAGTGGCAATCTGCGAGGAGTGTGTGATAGTATGTCCTGTGGGCGAGCGGAGGGTCCCGCGACACGGCCCGGAGGACCACTGAAGAGGCATCAGCGATGGCAGAGATAGCGGTCGGCATCGTCAACGTGACGGGCTATATCGGCGTCGAGCTGGCGCGCCTGCTGCTCGAGCACCCGAAGGTCAGGCTGGCC
>CAZNMB010000343.1:0-2810 GCA_964574095.1 uncultured Dehalococcoidia bacterium | reverse complement strand
GGTGGGGAAGAGGGTAAGGGAGCTGCTGGCGTTGCCCGCTGTGGGCCGGCTCGATGCTTTCGCGGTATCCGTTTCGCTGGATGGATGCGGCGACACCTGTGACTCCATACGGAGAGTCCCGCAGGCGTTTAACCGGGTAAGCGAGACCCTTCGGGCGCTCGCTGAACTCAGGAGGACGCAGCCTTTCTACCTGTGTGCCACCTGCGTCGTCCAGCGCTCGAATGCCGGCGACCTGGTGCCTCTCTGGGAGTATGGTCGTGAGATCGGGTTGCCCGTTGTCTTCTCGCCCGTGTGCGTATCCAACGTCTACGTTGAGGATTCGGACACGGCCGCGGCGCTGACGCCAACGCAAGAGCAGCTCGAGGCTCTGAAGGGCACGTTTGCGAACGGCCTGGAATCGAAGCTGATGGCCTCAAACGTTCCGCTGTGGAGAGAGTACTTCGCCATGCTGGACGGCGGGCGGCGGAAGCTGCCCTGCTTCCTGCTCCATCACTACGCCAGCGTGCAGAGCGATGGCACAATGCAGCTCTGCTCTCAGGACCGTTCGCTTGTCTATGGGTCGGTGCTCGATACGCCACCGGACAGGCTCTGGTATTCGGAGTCGGCGCGGGAGACGAGGAGGCGGGCGAGGGAGCGATTCTGCCCGACGTGCACCGTCGGCTGCGACATGGCCTTCTGCTTCAGCCACGAGTTCTTCTACTTCGCCTCATTCCTGGCGCGGGACCGGGTCAGCAAGCTGCTGGGAAGGATGAGGGGAGCGACAGGCAATGGCCGATAGCTTCGCCTCCGTTGACTTCGACTTCCACGGGCTGAAGGTCGAGCTGCGCAGCACGGACCCGAGGACCGTCGAGGGCATAGGCCGGGACTTCGCCTACTTCAAGGCCGCGCCGGGCGCGCCCGACGTGGTGATCGAGGTGGCCGACTGCAAGCCGGACTACGCTTCCCTGCCCGACCTGCCCGCCTCGATCTACACGATAAACTACGTCTGCTATTCAGGGAAGGACCAGGTGTACACGGACTATCATGGGAAGGGTCTGAGGCTGTCGGACCCGAAGGGGAAGAGTCATCGCATCTTCTCCGAGGACCCCGACCTCCGGCATGAGATCAGCTACCTGACCATACTGTCGGCGGTCGGCCGATTCCTCGATGAGAGGCATATTCACCGGGTGCACGCCCTTGGGATCAGCGCGAAAGGGAAGGCGGTCCTGATCCTGCTTCCGGAGAAGGGCGGCAAGACAACGCTGGCCCTGCGGCTGCTGGAGTCGGGTCGGGTGAAGCTGCTGTCCGAGGATTCGCCCCTGATCACGCGCGACGGGACTATTCTGCCGTTCCCCCTCCGGCTGGGGGTGATGCCCGGGGGCGAGACGGACATTCCCGCGGAGCACCGCTATCCGATCAACTTCATGCGCGTGGGCACGAAGGTCCTGGTGGATGTGGGGTACTACGCGGACAAGATCAGCCCCGCCTGCCGGCCCGGCGTTATCCTGCTGGGCGAGAGGGTCCTGGGCTGCGGCGCGGGCATAGTGCCCGCGCGCAAGTCGGGCGCCGCCCGTGAGTTCATCAAGAACTCGGTGATCGGAATGGGCCTGCATCAGGGGCTGGAGTATCTCCTCGGAAGGAGCGCCTGGGAGACTCTGGGCAGGAGCCGGCTGGCCTATTCCCGGTTGAGCAACAGCCTGAAGGTGCTGCGGCGCTCCAGGGTCTACAGGTACAGGATCGGACACGATACGGATAGGAACCACCGCGTCCTGCTGGACTTCCTCGATGGCATAGGACTCTAGCGGGCAGCTAGGAGCCCGTGTCCCGCACCATGACGAGGCCGAAGATGGTCGTGGAGTACGCCATTCCGTCCGGGTGGAGGAAGAGCGACCCGGCCCAGTTGTTGTACCCCAGTCCCGTGCCCGTGAGCTTCCGGTACACTGTCTCGCCGGTCGCGAAGTCGATGGCGATGAGGTACCACCTCTCCTCCGTGAGCGGCCCCGAATCCCCCCTGCCGTACATGTAGGCCAGGCCGCTGCCGAAGGACAGCCGGAACCCGCCGATGCTCTTCTCCTGGCTCGCCCAGACCTCTTCGCAGGCATATGTTCCGTCCTCGTGTCTCACCAGGTCAACGCGGGTGAGGCCCGGCTCGGGATGGGACTCGGGGAAGGTGTGGTGCGCCCAGTTGTTCTCGACGATCGCGGTGTACACGCCGTTGCCCTCGCCGTTCTCGTCGGCGTGCTCGAAGGCGATGGCGGTGAGGTCGGTGCCGCTTGTGCCTGCTTTGAACACAGGTGTGCTGCAGACCACCGTGCCGTCGGAGCGCCTGATGAACAGGACGCTTATCCTGGGCTCGGCATTGTTTGTGACGACCACAAATCCGTCTTCGGGACTGCCCGCGAGCGTAACCGATGTTCCCGAGCCGCGGGTGATGTGGCCCGGCTTCGCCGCGGGGCCGCGGTTGTATTCCGTGCGCCAGTCCACGACGATGTCACCATTGCCGTCCCGGCTGAAGCGGTACATGGCCCGGTCGGAGATGATGAAGACTCCTTCCTCGCCGACCGCGATGGAGTTCTCGATCAGCTCTCCCTCGAGCCGCAGGGTGCGCACGGCGCCGGAACCCACGTCGATCGTGCCCACGATTCCCTCCGTGGTCGCGTACCAGTAGCACTCCCCGCTCCAGTCCGGCAGCACGAACGCAACGCTGTCGTCCTCATCGGGCACCACGTAGTCGGAGAGGTCGTATTCTCGCACCAGGGTGAAGTCACCGCCACGCTCCGGATCGGGGACCTGGATGACCTGGATGGTGTTGAGCGTGGTGGGCACCACGG
>CAZNMB010000342.1:0-2811 GCA_964574095.1 uncultured Dehalococcoidia bacterium | reverse complement strand
AACCCGGCGAAGTCGCGGCGGCGCGCGGCGGCCTCGCCTTCCTGCCCCATGCTCGTCCAAACGTCGGTGTAGACCACGTCGGCGCCCTCAACAGCCTCCCGCGGCGTCCGGACCAGCACGATGCCGGAGCCATCACCGGCGAGGCTGCGCCCGCGAGCAACGACCGGGTCCGGCACCTCGTAGCCCACGGGGGAGGCGGCCCTGAACCTGGCGCCGACCAGGGCGGCGGCGAGGAGGAGGCTGCACGCGACGTTGTTGCCGTCGCCGACATAGGCCAGCGTCACGCCCTCGAGCTTCCCCTTCTTCTCCTGAATCGTGAGGATGTCGGCGAGCGCCTGGCAGGGATGCTCGCTGTCCGAGAGCGCGTTGATGACGGGCACGCCGGCATGGCCGGCCAGGGCCTCCAGCGTGGCGTGGCTGAAGGTCCGGGCGGCGATGATGTCCACATACCGGCTGAGGGTCCGCGCCACGTCGGCCACCGGCTCCCTGGTACCCAGGCCAACCTCGCTCTGAGATAGGTATATCGCGTGTCCGCCAAGCTGCGACATGGCGACATCGAAGCTGACCCGAGTGCGCAGCGAAGGCTTCTCGAAGAGCAGCGCGAGGCTGCGTCCCGCGAGCATGGTGCTCGGCTTGCGCCGTTTCATCTCCGCCGCTCTGAGCAGCAAGCGCCGGACGTCATCCGGCCCGAGGTCGCCCACAGAGAGCAAGTCTTTCCCCAGCATCGGTCTCCTTCCCCCCTCCTGTCGTCGGCGTCAAGTATAATACAACGCCGCCCGCTTCGCCAACACCGGGGAGCGCTTGTTGCGTCTGCGGCCCCGCTGCTATAATGGCCGCAATCCCTTCCCATGAACTACAGCGCCGCTGTCGACTTCCTCCTGGGACGCACCGACTACGAAAGGTGGCCGGGCTACGCCTACGCGGGCCGATTCGATCTCAGGCGGATGTACGAGCTTCTGGGCCGGCTGGGCAACCCCCAGCTCGGGGCGAAGGCGGTGCACATCGCCGGGTCAAAGGGGAAGGGCAGCACCGCGGCCATGATCGCCGCCGCCCTCGAGGCTGCCGGCTACACGGCAGGGCTCTATACCTCGCCCCACCTCATAACGCTCCGCGAGCGGATCAAAGTCGGCGGCAAGCCGATCCTCAAGCGAGAGCTGGCCGAAGTTGTGTCGGTCCTGCGCCCGCACGTCGCGGCGGCGGACCGCCAGAGCGCCTACGGCGAGCTCACCACCTTCGAGCTGCTGACTGCGGCGGCGTTCGTTCACTTCCACCGGAGACAGGTCGATTTCCAGGTCCTCGAGACCGGACTGGGCGGCAGGCTGGACGCGACGAATGTCGTGATCCCGGAGGTCAGCGTGCTCACTTCGATAGGCCTGGAGCACACGGACGTCCTGGGCAAGACCGTTGCCGAGATCGCCGCCGAGAAGGCGGGCATCATCAAGCGGGGTATTCCCGTGGTCAGCTCCAGGCAGGAGCAGGACGCAGCGAGGGTAATCGCTGCCCGGTGTCGCGAGACGGGCGCGCGCCTCATCACAGTGGGAACAGACGTCACGTGGCGGGAGACCGCCTTCGACCTCTCAGGGCAATCGCTGCACGTCGACGGAGTGAGGGGCTCCTACGATGTCAGAATACCGCTGCTGGGTGAGTACCAGCTCGAGAACGCGGCCACCGCGGTTGCCGCCCTGGAGACGCTCGACATCCCCGGGGAGAGCATCGCTGCCGGGCTGAGCCGTGTCAGCTGGCCGGGCAGACTGCAGATCCTGAAGCGCCGGCCGCTCCTCGTGGTCGACGGTGCCCACAGCGCCGATTCGGCGCGCAGGCTGCGGGAGGCGCTGCAGCGGCACTTCCACTTTGCCCGACTTGTAATTATAATAGGGATATCGGCCGACAAGGACGCGTCTCAGATTGTGGCCCAGCTTGCGCCGATCGCCGATACGGTGATTGCGACGCGGGCCCGGCATCCCAGGGCCTCCGCTGCCGCTGCAGTGGCAGGTGAGTTCTTGCGCCAGGGGCGGCCGGCCGAGATCGCAGCAGATGTTGCCCAGGCGCTCGAACTGGCCCTGGAGAGGGCGAAGAGAGGGGACCTCATCTGCGCCACGGGGTCCTTGTTCCTTGTGGGCGAGGTGATAGAATACGTCAGGGGCTTGCGCCCCGAGCCCTACCCCGTATGATGGAGAAAGAGGCGGCGACTTCGAGGAGGGCCTTGATGAGGCACGCGAGACCAGGAACAGGGCAGCAAGCGGAAGCGGTGACCGCGGATGTGGAGAAGCAGATCGAGAACCTGCTCGACCGCATTGAGCAAGAGTCGGTCGCCAAGCCCGCTCCGAAGACCCGGCCCAAGAGGACCCGTCGAGGCAAGAACGAGAGACGCCGCGTTGTCGTCACCGGGCTGGGGGCGATAACGCCGCTCGGCCTCACCGTAGATGACTACTGGCAGGCATTGATCGAGGGGAGGTCGGGCGTAGCCCCGATAACGCTTTGCGACACGACCGGCCTGCCCTGCCGGATAGCGGGCGAGGTGAAGGGATTCGATCCGCTGAACTACGTGGACCACAAGGAAGCCCGCCGGATGGCCCGGTTCAGCCAGTTCATCGTCGCCGCAACCAGGATGGGGATCGCGGACTCCGGCCTGAACCTGATGCGTGAGGACGCGACACGTATCGGGGTGCTCGTCGGCAACGGCATCGGCGGGTTCCCGGAGGCCGCGGCGGGACACCGGGTCCTGCTCGAGAAAGGGCCCATGAGACTCACCCCGTTCTTCATGCCCCTCGTCCTGCCCAACATGGCGGCCGGGCAGATAACTATGATCTT
>CAZNMB010000341.1:0-2824 GCA_964574095.1 uncultured Dehalococcoidia bacterium | reverse complement strand
ATAGCAGCGGACGGCTTAGTCCAACTATATTCTATCAATCATTTTGTCTGTGGTTGATTGCAACTTGAGTGCTGTTTTGTTAAAACGGCTCTTTTAATTATTTTTGGGTAACGATTGATAGAATACTATTAAGTTAGGCAGCATAAAAACTCAGGAACATGAGAACAGGACAATTTAAAAAAGAGAAAATGACAACAAATAATCCTAAATGGGAGAATTGTGTCAAAAGATTTAATGATATCTATTCTCGTTCCGATGACATGAGAAGTGAATTTACAAGAGACTATAATAGGATTTTGCATTCTCAATTATATCGTCGATTAAGACATAAAACTCAAGTCTTTTTTGCTACACATAACGACCATATTTGTACAAGAATGGAGCATGTTACCCATGTTGCGTCTGTAAGTTATACAATTGCGAATTTTCTAGGATTAAATACCGAATTAACTAATGCTATAGCAATTGGACATGATTTGGGGCACACTCCATTCGGACACGAAGGAGAAACAAGATTAAAGGATATTGCAGAAAAGTATCTTGAGACGAGATTCTGGCATGAAGGTAATGGAATATATGTTTGTGATTATATAGGAACTTTACCCGACCCAAAAGGTTTTGAGCAAAATCTAAATCTGAGTTATGCAGTTCGAGATGGTATTGTATCTCATTGTGGCGAAGTAAATGAGGATTCAATTTCTCCGAGAAGTGAATATATTGATTTATATGATATAACAAGACCTAATCAGTTTCAACCTTTCACTTGGGAAGCTTGTGTTGTAAAGATATCAGATAAAATTTCATATTTAGGAAGAGATATTGAGGATGCAATTGAGTTAAAATTATTAGGCAAAAAACAATTATTAGAACTTAGAAATATCGTAAAAGATATTGCCGATTTCCCAAGACTTAATAATACTGTATTGATGCATGATTTAATTGTTGATTTGTGCCAAGAGAGTAATCCTCAAAAAGGATTAAGATTGTCCTCCAGACATTTAAAACTTATTAATTCTGTTAAGGATTTTAATATCGAGTATATTTATAAGCATCCAAGAATTGAGTACTATAAGAAATATTCAGGTCTAATTATTAATACTTTATTTGAAACACTTAGAGATTTATTTGATTCAAATGAACTTGATAAGATACTTTATTTAAATAGAAATACTTATCCTGAGCTGATTCGTGCATTTCGTGGCTGGTTAATAAAATATAGCAACTTGGATATTAAATTTAGGAATAGGAAAAGATTTAAGAACCAAGTAATTTACGATGTTAAACTTGAAAAAGATTATATTAGAAGTATTATAGATTTTATTGCTGCTATGACAGATAATTATGCGATAAAAATGTATCATGAGATTATCTCGTTCTAAAATATTACGCTGCCTAACAAAGTATAAAAATAATAGCCGACTCTGTAGTAAATTCAAGGGTTGTAGCCCGCTTCAACTTTTGTGTAACTTGACAGGAAAGTGCCACGCAATCGGCTACTATTCTTATTTGCGACAT
This sequence comes from uncultured Dehalococcoidia bacterium, assembly GCA_964574095.1. Classification (GTDB taxonomy): domain Bacteria; phylum Chloroflexota; class Dehalococcoidia; order SZUA-161; family SZUA-161; genus SZUA-161. Next base: position 1,309 of record CAZNMB010000341.1, on the reverse strand, counting down.
GAACGGTTTATAATCAACTGTTTAACGTTTTTTTAACGATTAAACCATCTGTTCTGCCAGATGCGGCCGACCGGATGTGCGCCGGGGGTAACCCTGGGGTGCGTAGTACAGTTTGATTATAAATGCAGAATGGTAAGCCCGCACCTTTTCCTGCCAAATGCAGGATTAACCCCCCACTTATGTAGGGAAAGCTGACCGTGAGGGAAGCCCAAGGGCCTACGCACAAAGCAAGAGTGTTCCAGCCCGTCCCACAACCGTCCCTTCGTATTCCACACACTTGCTTTCTTTGCAACCCCGGATTGTTCATTAATAATCCTTTGATTTGAAAATATAAACATGATTTTTTCTTATAATTGCAGATAATTTTAAATACTAATGGCAACAGCTCAACAAATAAAATCCCTTTTAAAATCTCACTTTGAGAATAACTCAGAGCAATTTATGACTATTGCATTACAGGTTGCTGCTCATGAGGCTAGACAAGGTCATAAAGTTCTTGCAGATGAGATTAAAGGTTTGATTGATAAGAACAAATCAAATATTGGGCGCAAAGTCATTATGTTCTCACCCGATTTAAGTGATTTAATTCTTTCAAATAACACACAAACCCATTTATCTGAATTAATTGTAGAGGAACCCTTATTAGATAAAATAAATCGGATTATTAGAGAATATATTCAGAAGGAAAAAATTAAAAAGTATGGATTAACAAATCGTAGAAAAATTCTATTAACTGGGAATCCTGGGACAGGAAAGACAATGACAGCTTCGGTTATTGCAAATGAATTAAAACTCCCATTATATATCGTTTTAATGGATAAACTTGTCACTAAGTTTATGGGTGAAACCAGTGCTAAGTTAAGACAGATTTTTGAAAAACTGAATGAAGCGAGAGGAGTTTATTTATTCGACGAATTTGATGCTATAGGCTCAGAAAGAAGCAAGGATAATGATGTAGGTGAAATGCGAAGAGTACTTAATGCGTTTTTGCAATTTATTGAGCACGACAAATCTGAAAGTTTTATAGTAGCTGCAACTAATAATATTAATATACTTGACCAAGCGCTCTTTAGACGATTTGATGATATTTTTAATTATAACTTACCAGATAAAAATCAGATTAAAAGGCTTATTTCAAATCGACTAGGTCAATTTTTACCAAAAGAATCTATTACTAAAACTATCGAAAAAGCTGAATTATTGAGTCATGCAGAAATATGTCAAGCTTGTGATGATTCAATTAAAGAGGCAATTCTTTCAGACAGCAAATATGTATCATTAAATATGTTAAGTAGAATGCTCGAAGATA
>CAZNMB010000340.1:0-2832 GCA_964574095.1 uncultured Dehalococcoidia bacterium | reverse complement strand
TTGCCAAACATGGCCAGAGAGGGGCGTCTGGATGACATCAGACCAGGCATGAACTGCTGCCGCTGCATATCGGCCGTGGACAACCTGCCGGTCTTCTGCAGCGTAAACCCCCGAGTGGGCAGGGAGGCTGCCTATCCCGAGGTGACGCCGGCTCAGGCAAGGAAGAAAGTGCTGGTTGTGGGCGCCGGTCCTGCCGGGATGGAGGCAGCCCGGGCAGCGGCATCGCGGGGCCACACCGTCACGCTGTGTGACCAGAACCACAGGCTTGGGGGAGCACTGCTGCTCGCGTCCGTCACCAACAGGAGACTCGAGCCGGTGTTGAGGTACATGGAGCGAGAGGTCCGGAGGCTGGCCATAGATGTCAAGCTGGGCACCCGAGTCACGGCCGAGGCAATTGAACGATTGAGACCGGACGCCGTGGTGCTCGCACCGGGCGGCGTGCCGTCTTCTCTCAGAGCAGGCGTCGCCGGCAGCGAGTCGATACTCGACCGCACGGATGTGCAGGCGATCCTGGCCGGACGCGGGATGCGAGGAGGCGGACTGCGCCTCAGGATTATGTCACTCCTCGCCGGTCTGATCGTCAGATACCTCTATGATCCCGGACTCATCCGGTGGCTCCTCCGCTTCGGCTTCCCTTTTCGCAAACGCGTCGCGATACTGGGCGGCGGTTTCGCAGGCTGCGAACTTGCCGATACCCTGGCCGATCGAGGCAAGCAGGTCGCGATACTCGAGGAGTCGGGCCGAATGGGGTCTGACATCGAGATCACCCACAGATGGGTATTGCTGAAGAAGCTGAGAGACGCCGGCGTCGGGATGTTCACCGGGGTGAAAGTGACGGAGGTAGTCGGCAGGGGCGTGATGATGGAACGATCGGGTTCGAGCGAGTTCGTGGAGGCCGACACTGTGGTCAGCGCGGGCATAGTCGCTGTCCCGAAAGCAGACTGGCAGGCAGCCGGCAACGTGGCAGAGGTACACATAATCGGCGACGGCGCGGAGCCTGGGAAGCTGATGGAAGCGGTTGCCTCGGGTTTCATCGTGGGAAATGCCATCTAGCCAAGGTCGTTGATCTACTTCCGCGGGAGAGTCGGGGCATGCATGCAAACAAAGGATTCGATGAGGAGACAGACGTTGTCGTCATTGGCGCAGGCATTGGAGGTCTGACGTGCGGCGCCTATCTGGCGAAGCATGGCAAGAGGGTGAAGGTGCTGGAGCAGCACTACGTTCCCGGAGGATGCTGCACGTCTTTCTCCAGGAAGGGCTTCCGATTCGATGCCGGCGTGCTCCACCTGACGGGCGGGAAGGAGAGCGGTGCGTTCCAGAGGGTTCTGAAGGCGCTGGAGATCGAGGATGAACTGGAGTTCAGGGAGCAGTTCCAGCGATTCGTCTTTCCCGACGTATCACTGGACAGCAGTCGGGATGCCGCAAGCTGGCCTTCCCGACTCAAAGACATGTTTCCGAAAGAGGCCGAAGGCATAGCCGGGCTCTTCGATGTCATTGGGAAGATCTATGACGATGTGGGTCGACCCGGCGAAGCGTCCCCTCTGATCGATAAGTACCGGGCCAGGTCTTTCCAGGAGCTGATGGACGAGTACTTGAGGGACCAGAAACTCAAGGCTCTGGTAAGTGCAAACTGGCATCTGTGGCACCCCAACTGGCGGAATTCGGCGGTAGACTACGCCGCCCTGCTGGTCACGGAACAGTCGCGCGGCTACTTCTATCCGATGGGAGGAATCCAGAGCGTACCCGACACGCTGGTGCGGGCCCTGGAGAGATACGGGGGAGAGATCGAGTACAGGACCCTGGTTGACCGGATAACGGTGCATGACGGTGCCGCTGTGGGTATCGAGACATCCAAGGGAAGGCGCATCCGGGCACAACAGGTCGTATCGAATTCGGCGGCGCGTCCCACCTTCGTCAACATGGTCGGCGAGCAGCATCTCCCGGCGGACTTCGTGACCCGACTGCAGCAGCTTGAGATCAGCCTGTCATCTTTCTATGTCTACCTGGGCGTTGACATCGACCCGAGGGAAGCGGGCCTGGATGCCCCCGAGACGATAGTGTACGAGACCTACGACAACACGCGAGAATGGGAGCTTCTGCTGCATGGCGAGCCCTCCGTACCCTGTTTCGGAATTGCCGTGCCGACCTACATCGATCCCGCACTCGCGCCACCGGGGTGCCACGTCGTGATAATCATGACGATGGCACCGTATCACCTGAGGGACAGAAGCTGGAGGGAAGAGAAGGCAAGGATGGCGGACGCCCTTGTCGCCAGGGCAGAGAAGCTGATACCCGCACTTTCAGAACACATCGTGGTGCGGGACGCGGCTACCCCTCTGACCTACGAGAGGTATACATTGAACACGATGGGTGCGGCCATGGGCTGGGCATTCTCTCCCGGCATGTTCCGCGGACGACTTGACCAGCGCGCACCCATCCGGAACCTCTACCTGGCAGGGCACTGGACAAATCCCGGCGGCGGGGTCCCGGCGGTCGCTCTCTCAGGACTCAGGGTTGCGCGCGCTATCCTTGGCCAGTGATGCGCGAAGAAGGAGAGTCATGGTTGGTGTCCGTTGGACCGGAGCGGCGGGGCTTGAGTTCACTCACAACGGCCGGACCATTCTGATCGACCCCTATCACTCAAGGCCGGGGAAGCTCAAGAGCCTTCTCGGGCGTCTCGTCCCGGACACGCAGGCGATTGAGAGCTACCTGGAGAACCTCCCCGGAAGACTGTCGGCGATCATCGTCGGGCATACGCACTTCGACCACGCCCTGGACATTCCGCAGTTCTCAAGACATCTCGACGGCCCTCTGGTAGGCAGCGTCAGCCTC
>CAZNMB010000339.1:0-2833 GCA_964574095.1 uncultured Dehalococcoidia bacterium | reverse complement strand
GGATCGACGACCTGGGCGGCGCTCTGCGCGCGATCGAGCAGGGGTACCAGCAGAGGGAGATACAGGAAAGCTCATACCGCACGCAGAAGGACATCGAGGAAGTGAAGAAGGTGGTCGTCGGCGTCAACAAGTTCGTCTCGCCGTACCCCGAGATCAAGGGTCTCCTGCGCGTCGATCCGGCAGAGGCCGAGAAGCAGGTGCGGCGGCTAACGGCGCTCAAAGCGAACAGGGACAGCGACAAGGTCAACCGGGCCTTGAGCGGTCTGAAGGAGGTCGCAAGCGGCACCGAGAACACGATGCCCGCGATCCTCGGGTGTGTGGAGGCCTACGCTACGCTGGGTGAGATCTGCGACGTCCTGCGCGGCGTCTTCGGGGAGCAGCAAGAAATACTCGTAATCTAGGCTGCGGACGGGCAAACGGCTGAGAGCATCTACGGAGGAAAGAATGATCAAGAAAGTAGACCACGTGTCCATCGCGGTGAGCAACATCCGGGACGGCCTCAAGACGTTCGAGAACCTGCTTGGGATCAAGGCAGGCCACGTTGAGGAGATTCCCGACCAGGGAGTGAAAGCGGCGATGATAGTGGTGGGGGATGTCGAGATCGAGCTGATAGAGCCCACCAAGCCGGACACGGGTGTGGCCAAGTTCCTGGAGAAGAAGGGCGAAGGCATCCACCACATCTGCTTCGAGGTGGACGACGTGGACAAGGAGCTGCAGTCCCTGGCCGCCAGAGGCATCGATCTCATAGACAAGCAGGGCAGGAAGGGACTTGCGGGGAAGGTCGGCTTCATCCACCCGCGCTCCACGAAGGGAGTCCTGGTGGAGCTGGCTCAGAAGCTATAGGGAGAAGACGTGACCGGTGAGGCCGGCTTCGCGGGTATGGATCAGCGGTCCTCCACCGGAAAATAACCTACGAGAGGACAGTCCGCCATGGCAGACGAAGACAGAATCAGAGTACTCGTGGCCAAGCCCGGGCTCGACGGCCATGACCGCGGCGCCAAGGTGGTCGCCCGCGCCCTTCGAGACAGCGGCATGGAGGTGATCTACACCGGACTTCGCCAGACGCCGGATATGATCGCCCAGAGCGCCCTGCAGGAGGACGTGGACGTGGTGGGCGTGAGCATCCTGTCCGGGGCGCACCTCGAGCTCTTTCCGCTCATCATGGAGAAGCTCCGCGAGAAGGGACTGGGCAACACCATAGTCCTGGCCGGTGGCATCATCCCCGAAGAGGACCATCCGGCATTGCGCCGGATGGGGATCGAAGGCGTCTTCGGCCCGGGAACGACAACAGGCGATATCGCCGACTACATCAGAAAGGCCATAGCCCAGAAGAAGGCAAGCTGAGGCTGCTCTTCTGGTGGATGCGACTGGAGGGAAGGGGCTATGTCCGGACACTCCAAATGGTCCACAATCAAACGCCAGAAGGGTGCGGCTGACGCCAGACGAAGCCAGGTCTTCACGAAGCTGGCCAAAGAGATCACCATCGCCGCGCGCGAGGGGGACCCCGACCCGCACACGAATTCCCGCTTGAGGCTGGCGGTGCAGAAGGCGCGCGACAACAACATGCCCCTGGACAACATCGAGCGCGCCATCAAGCGGGCGACGGGCTCCGCGGAGGCGGCTGCACTGGCCGAGATCACCCTGGAAGCCTACGGCCCCGGCGGAAGCGCGATCCTGCTGCAGGCGCTGACCGACAATCGAAACCGGACCCTGGCGGAAGTGCGCAATACTCTGAGCCGTGGCGGCGCCAACCTCGGGGAGAGCGGCTGCGTGGGGTGGCTGTTCGAGCCCAGAGGGGTTATCACAGTCAACGCCGAGGGCGTCAATCCGGAGGATCTGGCCCTGAAGGCAATCGACGCCGGCGCCGATGACGTCAAGATCGAGGGATCGTCCGTCGAGGTCCACACGCGGCCGCACGATCTGGAGGCTGTGAGAAAGGCGCTGGAGGACCTGGGAATCAGCGTTTCATCCGCCGAACTCCTGCAGGTGCCCAAGAGCATGATCAGTCTCGACGAGAAGTCAGCGCTCCAGTCGCTCAAGCTCCTGGAGAAGCTCGAGGAACTGGACGACATCCAGCACGTGTTCACCAACGCCGATTTCCCCGACGCGGTAGTGGATACATTCCAGGACTGATGGGGTCGCAATGCCAACCCGTGTCCTAGGGATTGACCCGGGCATCGCTCTGATGGGCTACGGCGTCATCGAGGACACCGAAAGCGGGTTCAACGCAATAGAGTACGGTTGCCTGTCAACTCCGGCCACACAGGCCACCCCGGAAAGACTGCTCACCCTGTACCAGGGCCTGGTGAACATCATCGAGCGACACCAGCCATCCGAGGTCGCGGTAGAGCTCTTCATTGCCCGGAATCTGAAAGCCGCCCTGGCCGTCGGCCAGGCCCGGGGCGTGGCGATACTCGCTGCAGCCCGCAGGGGCCTGCCGGTGCACGACTACACGCCTCTCGAGGTGAAGCGCGACGTCTGCGGCTACGGGCGCGGGGGCAAGGAGCAGATGCAGGAGATGGTCAGGATCCAGCTCGGGCTCGACTCCATCCCGCAACCGGACGACGCCGCGGATGCCCTGGCGGTAGCCATATGCCACATCGGGAGGGCGCGCGTCTCACGGCTGTTGGCAGGCGGCCGGTGACGGCGGACTTGCGGATATGATAGCGGGACTCGAAGGCGTACTGAAGGCAGTGGGCGGCGACTGGGCCGTCATCGACGTTCACGGGGTGCGCTTTCGCCTCCAGGCGCCGACCTCGACCCTGGCCGCGTTGGGCGCGCCGGGCGAGAGAGTGCAACTGCACACTCACCTCCAGGTCAAGGAGGACAGCCT
>CAZNMB010000338.1:0-2850 GCA_964574095.1 uncultured Dehalococcoidia bacterium | reverse complement strand
AGGTCAAGCGCGGCAAGTCAGGTTTCCACGGGCAAGATGCCCGTGCCACGCCGGCAGCCTGGCATCCCACATGCCTCTCCGCGGCGACGCGGCCGGGCGGCCCCACCGTAGTCGCACCGGGTACGCTGTGCTATACTCGGCGGCGACGATGGCAACCGCAGACGAAGCGCGCGCTTCCGCCCGCCGGAAGCCGTTCATGGTCTCCCGCCGGCGCCTCGCCGGCGTCCTCGTCTTTGCCCTTCCTCTCGCGATCTACCTCGCCTTCGCCAACCAGAACTACGGGTGGGACGCGATCGACTACGTCTCGCAGATACAGCGAGGAACGACGTCGGGCCTGTTCCACCCCCATCACCTCCTCTACAACCCGCTGGGATACGCCGTCGCGCAGGTCCTCGACGGCATCGGCGTCTCGGCATCCACTGCCTGGACGATGCAGGTCGTGAACTCGATAGCCGGCGCGACGGGAGCGCTGCTCTTCTTCAGAGTCCTGCTCAAGCTCTCCAGCCGCGTCGGGCTGTCGGCGGTCTTCGCGCTGCTGCTGGCGTTCTCCATGGCCTACTGGGAGTACGCCGTCGAGGTCGAGGTCTACGTCATTCCGGTGGCCTTCCTGCTCGCGAGCCTGCTGCTGATGCTGGACTACCTGCCGGGAGAGAGGACGCCCGGCACCGGCCTGTTCCTCAAGCTCGGCCTGCTCACCAGCGCGGCCTGCCTGTTCCACGAGATGCACATCCTGTTCGTCCCCGTCGTCGTCACCTTCACCCTGCTCACGGTGAGGGCTGTCCGGCGACGGGCCCTGATGCTCGCGGCATTCGCGGCCCCCTTCGTGGTACTGGTATGCGGCGGCTATGCGGCGGCGGCACATGCCACGGGCAATCTGGACAGCCCCGGTTCCTTCTGGGGATGGCTGACCCTGACGTTCCACGCCGGAGCCGGATGGGGCACGCTCGACTACAAGAACATCCCCTCGGCGGCCTACGGGCTGTTCAAGACCTTCTTCGCCCGCTCCGAGACCAGGGACTTCCTGGTGACGGGCACGATCGACCGCGGCGGCATCGGCATCATGGCGGTCATCGGGGTCGCCGGCCTCACGCTGGCCGCCCTGGCCGTGCTCACGATCGCGAAGCTGAAGCGAGTTTACCGGGCCTACCGCGGACTGGCCCTGGTGCTCGCCGTCTGGCTGGCGGCCTACGGCGCCTTCTGCGTCTGGTTCGATCCCTACACTCACGAGTTCTGGATACCGCTCCTGCCCCCGATCTGGCTCCTGATCTTCCTCGCGCTGCAGCAGTGGCAGCCGGCGCGGCCGCGGCTCATCGTGACTGTCCCCGTCGTCCTCCTGGTGCTGCTGGCCTCCGTCAACTTCGCCGGCGACATCCTGCCCAACTCCGACATCGGGAACAACGAGAACTACCATCTGGCAGAGAAGATCGACGCCCTCGGCGTCGGCGAAAACGACCTCGTGCTGATCTGGGGCCCTGTGCCGCTGGAGGGCTACTGCCGGCTGTTCTTCGGCAGGGAGGTGCGCGTCGGCTCGCTCGCCGAGCGCCCGCACACCGCCAGCGCCGAAGGCATCACGAAGGAGGAGTGGTTCGGCGCCCACGAACGGGAGATCGAGGACACCTTCTCCCGGGGAGGGAGGGTATTCATCAGCGAGAACGAGATCACTCCCAACTCGAGGGAGACCGGGGCTTTCCTGGGGGAGACGCGGTTCCTGAAGACCGCGGACTACGCCGCATTCTACGCCGGGTACGAAGACAGGCTGGCGCCGGTATTCTCATACCTGTGGCGGTCGAAGGAGACCCGGATGTTCGAGATCGAAGCCACGTCCTGAGGCAGCCGCGGAAGGCGGTGAGCCCGAAGGCCTACGCTTCGGCTTCCCAGATCGCCACGCCCATAGCGCCGGGACCGGCGTGCGTCCCGAGGGACGGGCCCACTCTCGCCAGGTAGCCGGTGGCATCGGGGAACGCGGCCTTCAGCCGCCCGAGGAGGCTGTCAGCCTCGTCGCGCTCGGTGGTGTAGGCCACCGCCAGCTCCTTCACCCTGGAGAAGCGCTTCGCGAAGTTGTAGAGGCTTTCCACGGCCCTGGCCTTGGTCCGGGCCACACCCGCCGGTTTCAGGTCGCCCTCTCTCAGAGTGAGCAGCGGCCTCACCCTGAGGACCGTTCCCACAAGCCCGGCTGGCCTGTTGAGCCGCCCGCCCCGGACCACGTACTTGAGGGTATCGACGAGTATCATCAGGTGCACCCTGGGGACATTGCGCCGCACCATCTCCGCCACCTGGTCCAGGTTCGCGCCGCTCCTGGCCGCCCGCGCGGCGGCGATGACCAGCATCCCCAGGCTCATGGAAATCGACTCGGAGTCCACAACCTCGATGCGGCGTTTCTTCGCGACAAGGTCCTTCGCCAGCACGGCGGCGTTGTAGGTCCCGCTTTCCTTGGCGGTGAGATGGATCGAGATGATCTCGTCGGCGTCATCGGCGAGCTCGTTGTAAACGTCGGCGAAGTCCTTGGGAGAGGGCACCGACGTGGTCGGATGAACGTGATTCGTGACGAGCCTCGAGAAGAACTCGTCGGCGCCCATGTCCACCCGGTCGCGGTAGGTATCCTGGCCGAACATCACGTAGATGGGCACGATCCTGATGCCCAGCTCCTCCGCCAGCTCGGGCGGTATGTCACACGTGCTGTCGGTTACCACTCTCAGCGTCATGCCTCTCCTTTGCCTTCCGCGTCTCGGTCGCCGGGTGCAACCCTCTTCATAACCGTTCTCCATATGGCCTATGAACAGTGAACCTTCGATATTCAACGAGTTGACAAAGACAAGGCCATTCCCGACGAGGCGCAAGCGGCATTGAGTT
>CAZNMB010000337.1:0-2851 GCA_964574095.1 uncultured Dehalococcoidia bacterium | reverse complement strand
ACCCGCTTGATGTTCTCTTCGGATATGCCGGGGCCATCGTCAGCGAAGGTGATGCGGATCATGTCGCCTGACAGACGGGAGGTGATCCGGAGCGAGTGTTGCCCCCCGCATTCCGACATCGCCTGTTCCGCGTTATTGATGATGTTGACGAAGACCTGCTGCAGTTGGTGAAAGTCGGCCATGGTCACCGGCAGGTCGGGGTCGAGGTCCATCTGCATCTCTATGTTCTTCAGCCTCATCTGGTAGGCATTCAGCTCCGCGCTCATCATGATGACTTCGTTCAGAGAGACGGAGTTCTTCTCCGGCTTGTGCCGGCGGGCGAAGGAGAGCAGGCTGCCCGTTATGCGCGTGGCGCGCTCGGCCTCTCTGTGGACTATTTCGATGTCGCCTGCCAGGGACTCGTCGATGTCGTTCCTCGACTTCAGAAGCTGTGAGTAGAGGAGGACCGCGGCGAGCGGGTTGTTCAGCTCATGCGCTACCCCCGCCGCCAGCTCGCCGACCGCGGCCAGCCTGCCGGCGAACTGCAGTTGCTGCTCCATCTTCTTTCTTTCCTGCTCGGCCTTCTTCTTGTCGGTGATATCTCTGAACGACAGCAGCCCCGCAGCCTTGCCCTGGTATTCTATCTTCGCGGCAATGGCGCTCAACCAGATCTCCCTGCCGTCTCTGGTGAAGGTCCTGAATTCGTGGATCGTGCGGGGCCTCACCCGCACCATGTCATCCTCGATGATCGGGAGCACCCGGCCGCTGTCGTCCGGATGCACGTAGTCAAACAAGCAGACCCCGGCCATCTCCTGGGGGGAGTCAAAGCCGTACGTTCTGGCGCCGTTCTCGTTTGCCAGGGCAATGGTCATCGTATCGACGTCGATGACTGCCATGCCGTCGATCATGCTCTCGAAAAGCACCCTGTAGTTGTACTCGCTCTGCCGCAGGGCATCCTCCATCTTCCGGCGCTCGCAGCGCATGTCAGCCTCGCGCAGTTCGCGTTCGACTGCGGGAGCGAGCCGGGCGAGCCTGTCCTTCATGACGTAGTCATGAGCCCCGGCCCGCATGAGTTCCACCGCCGACTCCTCGCCGATGGCTCCCGAGACGACGATGAAAGGGAGGTCCAGACCCTTCTCCTTGACGATGCCGAGAGCTGCGGGCATGCTGAAGCCCGGCAGGGCGTAGTCGGAGAGAACCACGTCCCATTCGCGTTGGTCGAGGGCTGCGTTCATCGCTTCGGCCGTATCGACGCGCTCGAAGACAGGATCGTAGCCGCTCTGCCGCAGCAGGCGCAGCACCAGAATCGTGTCGTCTTCCGAGTCCTCTACAACCAGCACGCGCAGCGGAATACCCATGACCCGGCTTCTCCTCCTATGGGCTCAGTACGCCTGACGGCGCGACGTTCAGCTCCAGCCAGTACAATCCCAGTTGCTCCACCGCGAAGCTGAATTCGGAGAAGCCCACGGGCTTGCGGATGTAGCTGTTGGCTCCCAGCTCGTAGCTCTGCGCAATGTCCCGTGCCTCGTTTGACGTTGTCAGCACCACCACGGGGAGGCATCTGGTCTGTTCATGGTCTCGGAGTTGCCGCAGCAACTCCAGTCCGCTGACTTTGGGCAGCTTGAGGTCGAGAAGCACGAGGTCGGGCGCGATTCTTGTGTCGCGGCCCGAGTAGCCGCCCGAGCCCAACAGGAAGTCCATAGCTTCCGCCCCGTCGTGGACAACCACAACCTCGTGGGGTATCGTGGTCTTCTTCAGCGCCCGGAGGGCCAGTGCCTCGTCGTCGGGATTGTCCTCGACCAGAAGGATGACCTTCGTGTTCATTTGACTGGCTCTTCCGGACTCAGCGTGAAGTTAAACGTGGCACCTTCGTCCACTGTGCTGTCGGCCCAGATGCGGCCCCCGTGACGATCGATGATGCGCTTCACGGTGGTCAATCCGATTCCAGTGCCTTCGTAGTCGGCTGGCGAGTGCAGGCGCTGGAAGCCGTCGAACAGCTTGTCCGCATAGGCCATGTCGAAGCCGACGCCGTTGTCGCGGACGAAGAAGACGACCTGACCACCGGCTTCTGTGCTTCCGAACTCTATCCTTGTTCGCGGCCGCTTCCGCGTGAACTTCCATGCGTTTCCGATCAGGTTGTCCAGCGCCACGCGCAGCAGGTGAGAATCGCCCTCGGCGCTCAGATTCGGGGCGATGACGAATTCCGCCTGTCGCTCAGGTTGGGTTGACTGAAGTTCACCGGAGATCGTTTCTGCGATCGCGCTCAGGTCTACGGTATCCCGCGTCATCTCGCTTCGCGTCACTCGCGAGAACCTGAGAAGGTCATCGACTAGCTGCGCCATGCGGCGGGCGGCCGAGCGGACACGCTGAACGTAGTCCCGCCCCTGAGTGTCCAGCCAGTTGGCGTAGTCGTCGAGCAGGATCTGACTGAAACCCTCTATGCTGCGCAGGGGAGCCCGAAGGTCGTGTGAAACCGAGTAGGCAAAAGCCTCCAACTCCTTGTTGACAGCCTCCAACTGCATCGTGCGTTCGGCAACGCGCCGCTCAAACTCATCGTTCAGCCTGCGGATATCCTCTTCAACTCTCTCGTTCTCCGCGATATGGTTGAGGAAGACCAGTGCCGCGGGCTTTCCCCTGAACTCGATTCTGGCTCGCAGGGCCCTCGCCCAGGTCTGCTGTCCATCTGCCCTCGACATTCGGAACTCGCTCATCTCCCGCAACCCCGCCCCGGCGGCGTCCGCCGACACCAGTTCCCGGAAACGACCTCTGTCGTCGGAAGGGACCAGGTTGAGGCAGGACGTGCCCAGCAAGCCGTGGGAGGCGCGGAGCCCGAAGAGATCCGCCGCGCGGCTGTTGGCGAAGAGCACGATGA
>CAZNMB010000336.1:0-2864 GCA_964574095.1 uncultured Dehalococcoidia bacterium | reverse complement strand
CACTACCTGGACCGATCACGAAGGGTGTACCAAGTCCCTCATCTTCCGCTGGTCCGGTGCCCAGCGCTTTCGCGCTACCCCCTCTTTCACAAAGAGGGGGTTAGGGGGAGTTCTCCCGGTTGATGTATAGCAGATTGCGGCGGAAATGCAAGCGCGGGATCGGCCTGGGTCTACCTTGCGGGGTCTCCGGATGCCAGCCTCGGCCCGACCGCGGCCAGCAGGGCCTCGACCGCGGAGAGCGGCCTCACCATGACGGTGACCTCCCGGACGAGGCCGGTGTCGTTGAACCGGAGGAGGTCGAGCCCTTCCACCTCGCGGCTGCCGATCCGCGCCCGGAAGACCAGGCCCAGCGCCCCCTCGTCGGACTCCAGCTGGTCGGTGTATCTGAAGTCCTGGAACACCTCGACCAGGATTTGAAGGAGCTGGGTGATGGCGGCCCGGCCCTCGAACGGCTTGAACTGGACGGGACTGTGCAGCACCGCGTCCTCAGCGAAAGCGCCCACGAGGTCGTCGAGGCGGCGCGTTTCGACAGCCTTCTCGATCGCTCTGCGGAAAGTGCCTCTGTCTATAGTCATCTGCGGGCTCCTTTTCTCAGACTGACAATACCCCGGCTTGGAAGGGAGGCCGTGACCGGGGCCAGTCGATCGACGCTGCCGGCGCGCTTCTTGTGCCGACTATACCCGCGGCGTTAGAATATCGCAACACGCGGGACTTCCAGAGTGCGCGGGCGGCCGCCTGTGCTTCCCGCACAGGAAAGGGGGACGGCCATGGCGAAGACGGATGAGCTGGCAGGGATCGATGCCACCGCTCAGGCCGAGCTGGTGCGGCGGGGGGAGCTGCGGCCCGCAGACCTGGTCGATGCGGCCATCGAGCGTATCGAGCGCCTGAACCCGACGCTCAACGCCGTGGTCACGCCGATGTTCGAGCAGGGGCGCGCCGCAGCCGGGGGCCTGCTGCCCGACGGGCCGTTCCGAGGCGTGCCCTTTCTCGTCAAGGACCTGATTGCCTCCTGCGCCGGCGTCCCGATGAGGGAAGGCTCCGCGTTCCTCCACGGGCTCGTGCCCGGTCACGACAGCGAGCTCGTCAAGCGGCTCAAGCGCGCCGGTCTGGTCATCCTGGGCAAGACCAACACGCCGGAGTTCGGCCTGGCGGTGACCACGGAACCGCGCCTCTTCGGGCCCGCCCGCAACCCCTGGGACCCGAGCCGGACGACAGGAGGATCGAGCGGAGGCTCGGGCGCCGCCGTGGCCGCCGGCCTCGTACCCATGGCACATGGCAACGACGGCGGGGGATCGATCCGTATCCCCTCGTCCTGCTGCGGGCTGTTCGGCCTCAAGCCGACTCGGGCCCGCAATCCGCTCGGGCCGGAGTACGGTGACTTCATCAGCGGCCTCGTGGTCGAGCACGCCCTGACCCGCTCGGTCCGAGACAGCGCCGGCCTGCTCGACGCGACGTCGGGGCCTGACCGCGGCGACCCGTACTGGGCGCCCCCGCCCGCCCGGCCGTTCCTCCACGAGGTCGGGGCCGGCCCCGGACATCTGCGCATTGCCTTCGCCTCTACGCCGATCACCGGCGGCCCCGTACATCCCGACTGCGTCAGCGCCGTTCACGACGCGGCGAAGCTGTGCGCCGACCTGGGACACGAGGTGGTGGAAGCGTCGCCGCCCGTGTCGGGAGAGCTGTACACCCTGGCCCTCGGCACCATATGGACGTCCGGATGCGCGTGGACGATCGACCGCTGGGCCCGCCTGCTGGGCCGGCAGGCCGCACCCGACCAGTTCGAAACGGCCACGTGGATTCTCTACGAGATGGGCCGCCAGCAGACGGCATCGTCCTACCTCTTTGCCGTGGAATCAGCCCAGATCATAGCGCGGGGCATGAGCGAGTTCCTCACGGGCTATGACCTCTGGCTGACGCCCACGCTGAGCGAACCGCCCGCACCGCTGGGCTACTTCGCCCCTGCGCCCGAAGACCCGATGCAGGGCTGGCTGCGCTCGGGGGACTTCTCGGCATTCACCACCATCTGCAACCTCACCGGGCAGCCCGCGATGTCCGTGCCCCTGTTCTGGAACGCCGAAGGACTGCCCGTGGGCACCCAGTTCATCGGGCGCTTCGGGCATGAGGCGACGCTGTTCCGGCTCGCGGCGCAGCTTGAGGAGGCGCGGCCCTGGGCCGGGCGCCGGCCGCCGCTCTCGGCATGACCCGATATGAGGCGTTCCCACGGCCTTCCGGCATTTGACATAACAGTGGTCTACTGCCGATCACGCTGTCGATGAGGCCGGATACCGGCTGCCGCGGCTAGCCACGACGTAGCAGCAGCGTGGCAAGAGCGCGGACGGAGGCTGCTCAGAGGAGCAGGCGCACGGTGGCGAGCGTGCCGGGCATCTTCAGGAGCGCGGCGCCTGACTCCACGGTGAGGGCTTCGAGGTCTCGCTCGCGGGCGTCACACAGATAGGCCGCCTTGATCGCGCGATCGCTGATCCTGACCGCCACCTGCGCGCCGGGCGCGCTGAGCGCATACAGACGGGCGATGATCCCTTCGCCTCGAGAGGCGGGTTTCGCCGCGATGACGGGGACGTCCGTCCGGCTGGTGGTCACCACGGACTCGGCCAGCTCCCGTCGCGCGGCGATGTCAGCAGGCTCCCAGGGGCCGTGGCTCCGGTGGTTGAGAGCGTGCTCAACGTAGTCGTCACGCCAGTCCCCGGACCGGATGAACAGGAGGGCGCAGTCGAAGGCAAAGGGCGAGTCCTCGTGCCCCGTCACGGGCATTCCCGGCAGCGGCAGCACGCCGAAAGCCCTCTCGTGGATGGCATTGCGCAGGGCGATCAACTCCAGGTAACGTCCGGGTCGATAGGAGAGCGCGC
>CAZNMB010000335.1:0-2877 GCA_964574095.1 uncultured Dehalococcoidia bacterium | reverse complement strand
AGCATCAGTCCAGTTCCTCACCCAGATAGGCGGAGATGACCTTCTTGTCCTTCTGAATCTCGGAGGCGGTGCCTTCGGCGATCTTTCTGCCGCCATCAAGAACAATCACCCATTCCGCCAGGCCCATGACCAGGGGCATGTCGTGTTCTACGAGGACGATGGTGATCCCCAGTTCCCGAATGCGACGGACGAGATCGCCCAGCTCGCGCTTCTCGAGACGGTTCAGTCCGGCCCCCGGCTCGTCCAGCAGCAGAAGCTGCGGCTCCGTGGCCAGTGCCCGGGCTATGGCCAGCAGCTTCTGCTGGCCCAGAGGCAGGCTCAATGCGTCCTGCTCGGCGTGCGTCCCCAGGCCGACGATGTTGAGGTACTTCATCGCGTTGAGCGATATGGACTCCTCTTCGCGGCGGGATGTGGGCAGGCGAAGGGCTGCCTCGAAGAAGCCGTAGCTGCTGCGCGGGTGCCTGCCCGTCATCACGTTCTCGATCACGGTCATGTTCCCGAAAAGATGCACATGCTGGAAGGTGCGCACGATGCCGAGCTTGGCCCTCCTGTGGGCCGGGATGGTCCTAAGTGGTGTCCCGCGGAACGCTACCTCGCCGCTGGTCAACGGGTAGACGCCGGTGATGAGATTGAACAGAGTGGTCTTGCCCGCTCCGTTGGGTCCGATGATCGACGTGATCCTATCCGCCTCTATGGTCAGGTCCACGTCGGCGAGAGCGACCAGTCCGCCGAATGACTTGGTTAGCTTCCTCGTCTCCAGAATCGTTTCGCTCAAGGCTGGGCCCTCCCCTGCGACAGCCTGAGCCGCCACCGCCTGATTACATCCTTGAGCCCGGCGAACAGGCCCTCCGGCATGAAGATCATCACGAGCACGAGAATCATTCCATAGGCGATGACGTCCCAGCCGCCCAGTTTGAGGAGGATCTCGTCGCTGAGTATTCTGGTGGCGCCGGCGCCGAAGATGGCCCCCCAGACGCTGGCGAGCCCGCCTATCACCGCCATGACCACGAGCTTGACGGACGCGAGGAAGTCGAACGATTGCGGGCTGACGAAACGAATGTGGTGCACGAGGAGGCTGCCGGCCAGCGAGGCATACACGGCGCTCAGCACGAATATCTTAACTTTGAACCGGTCAACATTGATGCCGATTGACTCGGCCGCCGCCTCACTCCCGCGGACCGCCCTCAGCGCGCGTCCAGCTCGCGATCTGACCATGTTCTGTGAGACGAGCAGGACCGCCAGACAGAAGAACCAGACCAGGAAGTACCTCTTGAAGTTGGTGTTGAAGACGAATCCACCGATAGACAGGTAGGGGATCCCCGGCATGCCGTCGGGGCCGCCGGTATACTGGTTGAGCTCTCTGAACAGGATCCACATTATGATGCCCAGGCCGAGGGTGGCCATGGCCAGGTAGTTGCCCCTCAGCCTGAATATGGGGTAGCCGATGGCGTACGCGAAGGCTCCGGTTGCCGCGGCGGCTATGAGCATGGCCAGCCACGGGTTGACGGCGTAGGTCTTGCTGAGGACGGCCGAGAAGTAGGCCCCGGTGCCGAAGAACGCCGCCTGTCCCAGTGATACCTGGCCTGCATAGCCCATGAGGAGGCACAGGCCTACCGTGACCATGGTGTAGATGCCGATGAAGATCATGAGGCTGGTGTACTTCCCCAAGAACCAGTCGAAGGGTATCAGCACCAGGAATGACAGCAGTGCCGCGACGAGCAAGTATTGCGACCTGAGGCGTACCCGAGCAGGCATCAACCGGCCCTCTCTTCCGCCGCCAGCTTGCCCGATCGCAGCAGCAGGATGAGCAGCAGGACGACTATGGCAATGGCATCCTTGTATGCCGAGGTGAATGGGCCCCAGTTGACCCCCACGGCGAGAGACTCAACGACGCCCAGAATCAGGCCGCCGGCGACGGCAGCCAGAGGACTCCTGAAGCCGCCGATGGCCGCGGCGACGAAGCCCTTCAGTCCCAGCATTACGCCGGCTCCGTACCAGATGGTTGCCTTCGGCGCAACCACGACTCCGGCGATGCCGCCCAGCGCCGCGGCCAGGGTGAACGCAACCAGCGCCATGGTCCGCGCATTGATGCCCACCAATCCGGCTGCCTGCGGATTCACCGCGCAGGCCTTCAGAGCCTTGCCCAGCATGGTGTAGGACAGAAAGAGGTGTACCAGGACCGTCACCACGATCATCGTCCCGATTATCCACAGGTCCTGGTAGTGGAGGTTCATGCCCAACAAGTCGACCGACCCCTCCCCGGAGAAATACGGCGGCCGATGGTAGTCCTTTCCCCATACCTGGCCCGCGATGCCCCGGATGAAGATAGCGGTTCCTATGGTGATGATGATCAGGCTTACCACAGACGCTTTCCTGGCGGGCCTGATGGCGAAGAGGTACATGACCGCCCCGACCGCAGCGGCGGCCAGCACGGAGAGAGGAACCGACGCAGCCAGAGGCAGCCCGGCGCGATCGGCGAGCCAGTAGGAGAGCATCCCTCCCACCATGACGAACTCGCCCTGGGCGAAGTTGATGATCGTCGTCACCGCATAGATGATGGTGAAGCCCAGGGCCACCAGGGCGTAGATGCTCCCCTGGGTGAGACCTGACACGAGATAGTCGAGAAACTGGTCTGCTGACATGGTTCAGGTCCTTGGCGGGCGCAGGAAGACAACAAGGGGGAAAGCAGGCCTTTCCCCCTTGTTGTCACTAAGAGCCGTTACCACGAGTCGGCGGTTATTGGAGCCAGGTCCACTCCCCGTCGACGATCTTGATGAGTACAAACGCACCTTGGGTGAGCCCGTTGTGATCGGTGGGCGACATGTTGAACACGCCTCCGGTTCCCGGCCAGTCGGTGATGTCGTTCTCGATGTAGTC
>CAZNMB010000334.1:0-2886 GCA_964574095.1 uncultured Dehalococcoidia bacterium | reverse complement strand
GGGCTCGGCTTCGCTTCCGGCGGTGTCACCGTCCACCTTCCTGCCAAGCTCCGCCTGGGCGGTCTCAAACTCGCGCAGCGCATTTAGCCCCGCAACCGCTGCCTTCCTTCCCTGCTCTTCACCATAGCCCATCTTCACAGCAACCTTCGTCAGCTCGTTGATCACATCGCCGTCGCCCCTGCTGAAATCGAACGCCGGAATCAACAGGCGTTTGCCCATCCCCAGCGCCTCACGAATGATATAGGGCGACGCCTGCACCAGAGGGCACGCGTACTTCTGGTCCTCGTCCCCTTCCTTGCGGCCCATCCGCACGACGCACGGGTACAGGACGTAGTCTACGTGCCCCAGGCTCGCCGTGTGACCATGGAGGAGCTTCAGCGGGAAGCAACTGTCCGCGTAGCTCAACTCCACCGACTGCGCCACGATCTGGTTGTTGGTCCTGCTGGACAACACTACCCTGGCATCAAGGGCATTGAGGAAGCCGATCAGGAGCGGCGCGTATTCGTACCCCATGAGCGACCTGGGGATTCCCACCAGCGGTCCCGTACCCTCGCCCTCGCGATAGCCCCTGAACAGCAGGTCCTCCCGATCATCGAACGCCGTCCTCATTCTCTCGCGCCCCACCGCGCTGTCGAAGAGATCGCACCTGCTGCCGTAGAACGTCGGCTTCTCTCCCGCCAGCTCCATCCTGCTGATCGTACAGTTGTTGTCGCAGCGTTTGCAGGTGAACGTGGAGAGCTTGCAGTCGCTGTCGATGACCCTCTGAAATCCCTTGAAACTCGATTCCCGCCCCTGCATCTCCTCCTTCGCCAGCAGCGCAGCCCCGATGCCACCGCTGACCTCCTTGTGCTCCGGCACAAGTATCGTCTTCCCCTCCAGCGCCGCCTTGAACGCCGACACGACCGCTTCGTTGTAGAACACTGCGCCCGTCAGGATCACCTTCTCGCCCAGCCTCCTGTTGCCCAGCACCTTCGACAGATAGTTTCCCGCGATGGAGTTCGCCAGGCTGGCCGTTATCACTTCCAGCGGCACCCCGTCCTGCTGCGCCGCGGCCACCGACTGCCCCATGAACGCCGCGCATCTCGACCCGAGGTCGATGGTATGGGGAGCAGCGAACGCCAGCCGCGCGAACTCGCCATTCTGGACACGAACGCCCAACTGCTCGGCCAGCTCATCGATGAAGCTGCCGGTCCCCGCCGCGCAGGCCTTGTTCATCTGATAGTCGACGACCACCCCGTTCCGCTTGATTACGAGCTTCGAGTCCTGCCCCCCGATCTCGATGATATCCGCATCCGGGTCGATCTCGGCCGCACCCCGCGTCTGAGCCGTGATCTCATTCCTGATGACGTCGGCCCCCACGAAGCTCCCAACAAGATACCTGCCCGATCCGGTGATGCCAACCCCCGCTATCCTTGCCTTCTCGCCGCCCTTGGCAATGAGATTGCGGAATACATCCTTGATTGCCTCCACCGGGCGGCCCGCGGTCATCAGGTAGTCCTTGGCCATGACGACCCTGCCGGACTCATCGAGGATCACGGCCTTGGTGCTGGTCGATCCGATATCGATCCCCAGATAACCCGTGAACGAACCCGATATCTCCGGCGCTCGCCACCCGTCCACCTGCGTCGTCACCTCCAGCCCGGGCATCCGGTAATACCGCTGCCCGCTGTCCACCACCTCCGGGACGACCACCCGCGATGACCCGCCCGAATCCCGCGCCAGCAGCGCCGAACCGAACGCCTCCATATAGCGGTAGTGCTCGGGCACCTTGATGTCAACCGGGGAGCCGTTTCGCGCCGAGATCGTCTCGTTCAGCGCCCTCAGCATCGCGCTGTTCGCCGCCACGCCTCCGGCAAAGTAGATCGGCTCCTCGAAGACGCCCTTCTTCAGCGACGCCACCATCCTCGCTATGCTCTCGCACAGCGCGTAGAGCATCGCCGACATCGGCACGCCCTTCTGCTGCAGGTGAATGAGGTCGGTCTTGGCGAAGACGCTGCATCTCGCAGCTATCCGAGGTGGGCTGCCCTCGCACTCCAGAGCGATCCGCGCGAAGTCCTCCAGGCTCACGCCGATGCGATATGCCTGCTGCTCAAGGAATCTGCCCGTCCCCGCCGCGCAGAGGGGGTTCGACTCCACATGCCACGGCTTCTTGAGTCCGTCCACCAGCGCGATGACGAAGGACGTCTGGCCGCCGATCTGCACTATGGTCTTCACGTCGGGGTGCCGGTGAAGGAGGCCGGAGGCGATCGAAAGGGAGCTGCTGTACTCCACCCAGCCCAGGTCAGCCGGTATGGCGGAGCCGCCGGAGCCGGATACTCCGGCCGTCGTGATCCGGCCCAGATCGACCCTCTCCGCCAGCCGGGATATGAGAGAGGCCACTGCCTTCGTCGGACTGGCGCTTATCTTCTCGGCATCGAACCACGTGTCCTGGCCCGCACCCAGAAGTGCCAGCTTGACACTCACCGAACCGACGTCAAGCCCCAGCGAGAAGCTCATTCGTTACTCATCCTCACCTATCTTACCACAGATTGTAGCACATGAATGAACCGTCACAAAGAGCGATCAACGCTCCAGCCTGGCAGCCCGCTTGACAAAGCCGTCCGGAAGTGATAGAAAAGTGCCAGTCCGCGCCACCATGACAGGACTGACGGACTTAGGCCCGCCGACAGCTTCATACGCGTCGCTTATGCAGTCCTGAAGTCCAGCACAAGGCCCCGCGCGAAAGGAGGACCCGATGGAGGAGTCAACCCTGATACTTACGTACGCCGGCATGGGACTGGCCGTCATGATGATCGGCTTCATCATATTCCTTCAGGGCACCATTCTCGAGCACCCCGAGCAGCAGCAGGCGCTGGGCCGCAGGGTCCGGACTATCGGCACCGGCCT
>CAZNMB010000333.1:0-2888 GCA_964574095.1 uncultured Dehalococcoidia bacterium | reverse complement strand
CCAGCGCCTCGATATAGACCTCCCTGGCCCGATTGCTGCCGCGACCGCAGCTGGCTTAGCGGCATTCTCGAACACCCGGCAAGCAGGGTGGCCCGGAGCAGATGCTCCGGCAGGGGCGGTGTCAGACGCCGCGAACCGCCTCAGAATCTCGGAGAGGCTCACGGGAATCAGCGGGGACCCACAGCGCACGCGCGCACAGGACTATCGGTCTTTGACAAAACCACCTCAATTTGCTTATGATATTGCGGGTTGTTGCCAGCAGGGACCGGAAGCAACAACCGCCTTGTTGGCGGCTTGGAGCACCCGGGACGCACCACCCGACCCGGACACGGGACGGGCGAGAATCGGATAGCGACCGGCCGCCGGGAACAAAACCCAAAGGGAGGGACTGAATGGTTCCAGAAGAGTTGAAACAGTACATAGGCAAGATAGACGCCCCACACGTAAGGGAGGTCGAGAGGGGATCAATCCGGCGCTATGCAGACGCCGTGGGCAACCCGAATCCACTCTATGCCGACATAGAGTATGCCTGCGAGTCAAGGTACGGCACGATCATTGCGCCGCCCGGGTTCTTCGGCTGGGCCAGCGCAACAGTCCCGCAGGCCGAAGGGATAATCGGCCTGATGACGGCGCTGATCAATGCCGGCTACTACCGCATACTGGACGGCGGGATGTCCTACGAGTTCTTCCTGCCCGTGCGCGCCAGCGACACGCTCATTGCCAGCCCCAAGGTGAAGGACATAAACGCCAAGGAAGGCAAGAGCGGCGTGATGATGGTCTGCGAATTCGAGACGACCTATCTCAATCAGAACGGCGACCTCGTGGCCAAAGCGTCGCAGACGCTGATCGGGCGCTAACCCCAAGATCGCGGAGGAGAGAGAAATGACGGACATGCAGATATGCTGGGAAGACGTCGAAGTGGGATACGAGTTGCCTACCCTTGAGAAGATCGCCGACTCGCTGATGCTCGTGAAGTGGGCGGGGGCCAGCGGAGATTTCAATCCCCACCACTACGAGGAGCAGTTCGCCCAATCCCAGGGCACGGACGGAGTCATCGTACACGGTCTGCTCAAGCATGCGTGGCTGATCCAGTTGGTAACCAACTGGATGGGCGACGAGGGGTTCATGAAGAAGTTCTCCTGCCAGTACCGCGGGCTGGACCGACCGCGCAAGATGAAGACCATGAATGAGCCTGTGGATGGCGAGACGTGGAAATGCGTGGGCAAGATCCTCAAGAAATACGAGGATGGCGATGACCACTGCGTGGACCTGGAGATCGGGATAGTGAACGGCAAGGGCGAGACCACTACCCCGGGCACGGCCACAGTCATCCTGCCCTCGTCAAGCTCGTAGATTTGGAAGGAGATGGAGTAACCGATGGCCAAGAGAAAGCTACACACCAGAATATGCGACGTGCTCGAAATCGAGTACCCGATCCTGCAGGCGGGCATGGGCGGCTTCGCGGACCCACCGCTGGTCATAGCCGTGTCGGAGGCCGGTGGACTTGGGACCCTTGGTGGAGCAACGTACGATCCCGATGACCTCGACAAGGCCATCAAGGAAATCCGAAAGGGCACCAGCAAGCCGTTCGCGATCGACCTCCTGCTGCCGGACAACGTGAAGGACATGGAGGGGATCAGCAAGGAAGGGCTGTTGAAGTACATCCCCGACGACTACTGGGACTACGAGAAGGAACTGCGGAAGAAGCTCAACGTCCCGCTTGACTACCACACCGAGTACAACAGCTCGCAAATGACAGCCGAGGGGACGAGGCAACTGGTCGAAGTATGCCTTGAGAACAGGGTCCCTGTCCTCGCAGCCGGTCTCGGCAGGCTGGGCTGGCTGATGAAAGAGTGCCGCGAAAAGGGAATCAAGACGATCGCCATCGGAGCCAACGTCAAGATGGCGATGAAGCACGTCGAAGACAAGGTCGATGTCATAGTGGCCCAGGGATACGACGCCGGCGGCCATACAGGCAACATCGGCACAATGGCCGTTGTACCCCAGATCGTGGATGCGGTAAAGCCGATACCCGTGGCCGCTGCCGGCGGCATCGCCGACGGCAGGGGGCTGGTCGCCGCCCTTGCCCTCGGAGCCGAGGGAGTGTGGTGCGGCTCGATGTTCCTCCTCTCGCCCGAAGCGACGTTCACCGAGCACCAGAAGGACAAGGTCATCGCCGCCACCGAGCGCGACGCGGTCATCACAAAGGCCATCAGCGGGAAGACGTTGCGGCAGCTCAGGACCCCGTACACTGAGCTCTGGGACAAGGGCCCCAAGCCCCCGCTCGGCTGGCCTTTCCACAGCCTCCTCACGATGGACGTCCTGCTGTACGCGTACGAACACAAGGAGCAGCCGGAGTTTGATGACATACTTGTGACCCCCACGAGCCAGGCGACACGACTCCTGAGCCGGCGGAGGACCACGAAGCAGATCATCGACAACATGGTTGAGGAAGCCATTCAGATCCTGGAGGGCGACTTCCCGAAGAGGGTGCAGTGGAAGTAGGTTCCTGCCAGTAGGTACGAGCGAAAAGACGAAGGTCGGGCTTCTCGGAACGAGAGGCCCGACCTTCGTTTGTCCCACACAGTAGAGAGCGCCTGCGCCCGGCTACAGGCCGGCTATGCAGCAACTGACAGTGGAGCTGGCGGGAAATCCCCCGAGATTGTGCGTCAACCCGAGTTTGGGGTCCTTCAACTGCCGGTCGCCGCACTTGCCCTGCAGCTGCTTGTAGTTCTCATACATCATCCGCAGCCCGCTTGCCCCGATAGGGTGCCCGAAGGATTTCAGGCCGCCGTCGGTCTGCACCGGGAGGCCGCCGGATAGCTCGAAGAAGCCCGCGTCGATGTCCTCCTTGACCCTGCCCCTCGGGCTGAACTCCAGGTCCTCCA
>CAZNMB010000332.1:0-2889 GCA_964574095.1 uncultured Dehalococcoidia bacterium | reverse complement strand
GACGGCATCGGGCAGGAAGAGACCAAGCGTTTCATCCACCACTACAACTTCCCTCCGTTCAGCAACGGCGAGGTGAAACGAATGGGCTCTCCCGGCCGGCGCGAGATCGGGCACGGAGCGCTGGCAGAGAGGGCTCTGGGACCCGTGATACCGAACGAAGTGGACTTCCCATACACCATCCGGCTTGTCTCCGAGGTGCTGAGCTCCAATGGCAGCACCTCAATGGCAAGCGTCTGCGGCAGCAGTCTGTCACTGATGGACGCGGGCGTGCCTATCAAGGCCGCGGTTGCCGGCATCGCCATGGGTCTGGTCACGGGGGACGACGGGCGATACGCGGTTCTCACCGACATCCAGGGAATGGAAGACCACCTCGGCGACATGGACTTCAAGGTGGCGGGAACGGCCGAAGGCGTGACCGCGCTCCAGATGGACATCAAGATAAGAAGCATTGACTATGGAGTGATCGAGAAAGGGCTCAACCAGGCCAGAGAGGCCCGCTTGTTCATCATTGACCGCATGCAAGAGACGATTGCCGCCAGCCGGCCCGAGCTCAACAAGTACGCGCCTCGACTGACCAAGATAGCGGTTGACCCCGAGAAGATCCGCCACGTGATCGGCCCCGGCGGGAGGACCATCAGGTCAATAACCAGTGAGGCGAAGGTGACCATCGACATCGACAATGACGGCACCATCATCATCGGCTCTCCCAGCCAGGAGGCAACACAGAAGGCCATACGCATGATCGAGGAGCTTACGAGAGACGTCGAGGTGGGCGCGACCTACACGGGCCGAGTCACGAGGGTCACCAACTTCGGGGCCTTCGTTGAGATTCTGCCGGGCAAAGAGGGCCTGGTGCATATCAGTGAGTTGGCCGACTATCGGGCACCGACAGTCGAGGATGTCGTCAAGGTAGGCGACGAGGTCATGGTGATGGTGACCGAGATTGACCGCATGGGCAGGATAAACCTGTCACGACGCGCGGTGCTCGACAGGCTGTCGCAGGTGCCGGGAGCCCGTGTCGGCGGCGACCGTGATTCTGCAGGCGGTCCTCCACGGAGAGATTACGCGCCTCGGCCTTCCAGGCCCTACCGCGGCGACGACAGCAGGCGTGAGGGCAGACAGGGCCCAGGAGGCAGCAGAGAGGGATCCCGGGGGCCGGGCCCCCAGCGACCACCGCGCCGCCAGGAACCAAGGGGACCGCAATGACCAGGGGGCATGACACAGATGGATCGGGTAAGGACCTTGGTGCATGGTGCGCTGGGAAAGATGGGGCAGGAGGTCCTCAGAGCTGCCTGTCATGACCCCGCAGTCGAGCCCGTGGCCGGCGTGGACTCACGGGCCGACAACACAGACCTGACTCTGCCCGACGGCTGCGGACGCATCCCGCTGTCTCCAGACCTCGAGTCCACTCTTCAGCGCTGTCATCCCGACGTCCTCGTTGATTTCAGCACGGCTGAGGCCACGATGCCGGCGGTCCGCGTTGCGGTGCGCCACGGGGTATCGCTGGTCATCGGTACAACCGGCCTGTCGGCAGCCGACATCGACGAGATCAGATCCCTCTGTCAGGCCAACAAGACAGGAGCCGTCGTCGCGCCCAACTTCGCCCTCGCGGGCGTCATGATGATTCACCTTGCCAAGATCGCGGCCAGGTACTTCGACCATGCCGAGATCATAGAGATGCACCACGAGCAGAAGGTCGACGCGCCCTCGGGAACAGCCGTGACCACCGCCAGAGAGATGGTCGAGGCCCGGGGCCGGCCCTTCTCGTACGCGGTTGCCACTCGTGAGACCATCGGCGGGACCCGCGGCGGGCAGCACGAAGGCATCGCCCTGCACAGCGTGAGGATGCCCGGACTGCTGGCACATCAGGAGATCATCTTCGGCGCGCCGGGGCAAACCCTCAAGATAAGGCTCGACCAGATCAGTCGAGAGGCTTTCATGCCGTGCGTAATGCTGGCCGTCAAGAGGGCCGTCGAACTCAAGGAAGCGGTCTTTGGATTGGAGAGTATTCTCGGACTCGGGGAGGAGAGATGCTAGGGTCCGTGATTGATCGAAAGTACCATGTAGCCATCGTGGGCGCCACAGGGCTCGTCGGGCAGGAGTTCATCAAGGTGCTCGAGCAGAGGGATTTCCCCATGGCTTCCGTTCACCTCCTGGCGTCCGACAGGTCGGCGGGGAAGAAGATGTTCGTCAACCACAGAGAGATCGAAGTGGAAGAGGTTGGAGTCAACGCGTTCGACCCTGTAGACATCGCCCTGTTCTCGGCGGGAACCGAGGTCAGCAAGCAGTACGCCCCGGTTGCAGCCAAGAGGGGAGCCGTCGTCGTTGACAACAGCGCCGCCTTCAGGATGGACCCCAATGTCCCCCTCGTCGTTCCCGAGGTGAACCATGAAGACATCGGGAACCACCAGGGAATAATCGCGAACCCCAACTGCTCCACAATTCAAATGGTGGTGGCGCTCAATCCGCTGCACAGGGTCAACCCTATCAAGCGGATCGTGGTCGATACCTACCAGGCGGTGTCGGGCACCGGGTCGGCCGCTGTCGATGAACTCAACAGCCAGACCAAGCTCATCCTCGAGGGAAAGAGCGCGGTCCCGCACGTCTATCCTCACCAGATAGGATTCAACCTTCTTCCGGAGATCGACGTGTTCCTGGACGATGGCTACACCAGAGAAGAATGGAAGATGATCCACGAGACCAGGAAGATACTCCACGACGAGAGCATAGCCGTCTCGGCCACTTGCGTTCGCGTGCCGGTCGTGGTGGGACACAGTGAGTCGATCCACGTTGAGTTCACAAATCCGATGAGCCCGGAAGATGCGCGGAACATCCTGGCCGAAGCTCCCGGCGTCAAGGTCCTTGACGACCCCTCAATCAGCCTCTATC
>CAZNMB010000331.1:0-2890 GCA_964574095.1 uncultured Dehalococcoidia bacterium | reverse complement strand
GCATCACCGCGTTCGCGGCTGCGGCCGACGAGACGACTATCGAAGGCAGCTTCTCTGCCTCCTTAATCAGCTCTGCGCGCTTCTTGTCATCGGCTACATACAGCGGATTGAGTGTGTCCGAACCATGTGGCTTGATCAGATTGTCTGCCATACCCTCTCCCGTCTAGCAAATTGTGGAATTATCCTCGCCCCGGCGCGGGGCGTATGATCCATGCGGTGCTGACATAACTATCGTCCCGCGAGTCACTGAACCGCGCGCGGATGACGAAGAGATGTTCACGTTTGTCGAGATGCCTCTCCAAGCAATGACAGACGACCCTATTGCCGGCCGGTGCCGCCAACGGATCGTCTGGATAGCAGCCTGGGCATGAGCCGTGCGTTAGTGAAATCCATCACAAACCAAGCTGAGTATAGCACCTTTCCGTGCCGCTGTCAATACTCTGTACTCCCTCCACCCGCACAAGTGCGGCGACCGGGTGCGCTCTCGCGCCGATCCCGTGTCTGCTCGGGGGGTGACACTGAGGAATGTCCAGTGAAAGCCCGGGTGGGAAGCTATGAAGCGCTGCGCCCGCAGGAGTATCAGCACATGCCGGGGACAGGAAACTCCATGTCCCTGGCGCACTTCGTGGCGGGTCTCCGGCGCACCGCTGAGATGCCGAAGGTGCGACTTGTGAAATAATCCACAAACTGGGTTGACAGCTCTTGGCAAGCCATGATAGACTAACTGACCAGTTGATGCGGATAGTCCTGGGGCGGCCTGTTCGACCATGGCTTTGAGAGAGCTCCTTTCAGACAAGAAAGCCCCCATCCTCAAACGATGGTTTGATCTGATAGCAGGGACACACCCCGGCGGGAGCGCCCCCTTCTCCCGGCCCAAGGACGAGTTCAGCGATCCGGAGGGCCACACCGTTTCCCGCGAGATCGACGCTCTGTATCACGAGTTGCTCCAGGAGAGGATGGATGCGGCGAAGGCTTGTGCCTCTCTGGACAACGTCCTCAGGATCAAGGCGATCCAGGACATCTCTCCCGGCCAGGCTGTCGGCTTCGTGTTCCTGCTGAAGGAGGCGATCGCCGAGGAGCTGGCGGGTGAGATGGAGAAGGGCCAACTGCTGAGACAGTGGTTGGAGTTCGAGTCCAGGGTGGACCGGCTCGCATCGCTTGCGTTCGACATTTACGTGCAGCGTCGCGAGAAGGTCTGCCAGTTGAGAGTCAAGGAAGTCAGAGCCGACCGCGACATTGCGTATAAGCTGCTCGAGCTGGTGGTAGGCGCGGAGAAGAAGCCCATCGAGGCTGCGGAATGAGCGGCGTGACCATCTTCTTCGGGGTCGTGGTTCCCTACGCCGCCGGGGCCATATTCGTACTTGGGCTGCTGTACCGGGTCTACAGGTGGGCGGGGGCTCCGGTCCCGTTCCGCATCCCGACGACCACCGGACAGCAGAAATCGCTTCCCTGGATCAAGTCCAGCTATCTGGACAACCCCTACAACACTCCGGGCGTCATCGGCAGAATGGCGCTGGAGATACTGCTTTTCCGGTCTCTTCTGAGGAATACGACTGTTGAGATCAGGCAGCTGTCGAAGCGCCTGATATACAGCGGAAGCATCGGGCTCTGGCTGGCGGCGCTGGCCTTCCACTGGTCTATCCTTATTATTCTGCTGCGGCACCTGCGGTTCTTCACGGAGCCCGTGCCGCAGTTCGTGCTCGGGCTCCAGAGTCTCGACGGCGCGTTCCAGGTCTGGGTGCCCACGGTGTTCATCAGCGACCTCATCATCCTGCTCGCGGTGTCCTACCTGCTGTTCAGACGAGTGGCGAACTCGCAGATGCGCTTCATCTCATTGCCTTCGGACTACGTGGCGCTGTTCCTTATACTTGGCGTCATCTTCTCGGGACTGCTCACCCGGTTCTTCTTCAAGGTGGACATTGTGGCCGTCAAGGAGCTGGCGCTGAGCGTGGTCACGTTCAGCCCCTCGACGCCTCCCGAAGGGATAGGGGTTTGGTTCTACATTCACCTGTTCCTGGTCTGCTCCCTGCTGGCGTATTTCCCGTTC
Organism: uncultured Dehalococcoidia bacterium; assembly: GCA_964574095.1. Classification (GTDB taxonomy): domain Bacteria; phylum Chloroflexota; class Dehalococcoidia; order SZUA-161; family SZUA-161; genus SZUA-161. The sequence continues at coordinate 843 of CAZNMB010000331.1, read as the reverse complement.
AGCAAGATGGTGCATATGGCCGGGGTGTTCCTCAGTCCAACCAGGAACCTGGCCAACAACAATCGAATGAAACGGCACGTCAACCCCTGGAACTACCCGGTCAAGGTCCACACGTACGAGGAGTATGAGGACGAGTTCAGGGACGTGATGAAGGCCGCCGGATTGCCCTTGGATAAGGAGTGAATGTGTCCGACGAACATTTGACGCATGAGGAGATGCTGGATGTTGACTACACTCCTCGTCTGAAGAACTGGCTGGAGCCTTCCGCCGAGTTCAGGAAGGGAACGTACTGCTACAGCGCGCCGGCGAAGCATCAGGCGTATGTAGACTTGCCGTACCCGAGGCAGTGGCAGCCTTTCGATGCCGACTGGAAGCTGCCTGAGAACTGGAAGGATATCGTTCTCAAGGGAATGGCCGAGCGGCTGGACAAGTACCGGTCGTTCAGGCTCTTCATGGATATCTGCGTGCGCTGCGGCGCTTGCGCGGACAAGTGCCACTTCTTCATCGGCTCGGGCGATCCCAAGAACATGCCCGTGCTGCGCACCGAGCTGCTGAGGTCCGTCTATCGCAAGTACTTCACGCTGCCCGGCAAGCTGTTCGGCAAGTTCGGTGGCGCGAGAGAACTGACCGAGGACGTGCTCAGGGAGTGGTTCTACTACTTCTATCAGTGTACCGAATGCCGCCGTTGCTCCGTATTCTGCCCCTACGGAATCGACACGTGCGAGATCACCATGATGGCGCGCGAGCTGCTCGATCTCGTTGGCCTTGACATCGGCTGGATCGTGGAGCCGGCATCCAACTGCTTCCGGACAGGAAACCACCTCGGCGTGCCGCCGCACGCCT
>CAZNMB010000330.1:0-2893 GCA_964574095.1 uncultured Dehalococcoidia bacterium | reverse complement strand
CGCAGGGGACGGATCATCACATTGGGGCCGCCTTTGCTTTGAGCTTGTCGCCGACGAGGGCGAGGAAGTACTCGTGAAACCGGAGATCGGGGGTCAGCTCCGGGTGAAACGCCGTGACCACGATATCTCCTTCCCTGGCGGCGACGGTGGTCCCGTCGGGAAGGCTGGCCAGTACCTCCACCCCACTCCCGACGCGCTCGATCACGGGCGCACGGATGAAGACCGCGTGGAAGGGCGCCGGGCCCAGCACCGGGATGTCGAGGTCAGCCTCGAAGCTGTCTACCTGGCGGCCGAAGGCGTTGCGCCTCACCTCGATATCCATGACGGCGAGCGTCTCCTGGTCCGTTCCGGAGAGCCTCTTCGCCAGAGTGATCATCCCGGCGCACGTGCCGAGCACGGGCATCCCCGCTGCGATCAGCCCCCGCAGTCCGTCGGTGAGGCCGTAGTCCCTCATCAGCTTGCCGATAGTGGTGCTCTCGCCGCCGGGGATCACCATCCCGCCGACGCCGTGGAGATCGCGGGGCAGGCGGACGGGGACGGCCTCCGCGCCCAGGCGGCCGAAGGCTGCGATGTGCTCGGCGAAGTCTCCCTGCAGGGCCAGCACGCCGATCCTGTCCATCAACCCCTCCCTACCAACCCCTGGGGGCGAGCAGCTCCTTCTCGGGGATCGTCCTCACGTCAAGCCCCGGCATGGCCGCCCCGAGCCCCTTGGAGGCCTCGGCGATCGCCGCCGGGTCCTTGTAGTGGGTCGTCGCCTTGACTATCGCCTTCGCCATGGTCGCGGGCTCCGAGGACTTGAAAATCCCCGATCCCACGAAGACGCCGTCGGCCCCGAGCTGCATCATCAGCGCTGCGTCCGAGGGCGTGGCCACGCCGCCGGCGGCGAAGTTGACCACCGGCAGCCTGCCGGTCCGGTGCACCTCCTCCACGAGGTCGAACGGGGCCCCGAGGGCCTTCGCCTCAGCCATCAGCTCGTCTTCGGGCATGCCCTGCAGCCTGCGGACACCCGACATTACTGCTCTCATGTGCCGCACGGCCTCGACGATGTTGCCCGTTCCGGCCTCGCCCTTGGTCCGGATCATTGCCGCGCCCTCTCCGATCCTGCGCAGCGCCTCGCCAAGGTCCCGGCAGCCGCAGACAAAGGGGACCTTGAAATCGTGCTTCCAAACGTGATGGGCCTCATCCGCGGGGGTGAGGACCTCCGACTCGTCGACGTAGTCCACGCCCAGGCTCTCGAGCACCTGCGCCTCGACGAAGTGGCCGATGCGGCACTTGGCCATCACCGGTATCGTCACTGCCTCCATGATCGCCACGATCACCGAGGGGTCCGCCATTCGCGCCACGCCTCCGGCCGAGCGTATGTCCGACGGGACTCTCTCCAGGGCCATGACGGCGCAGGCACCGGCGTCTTCGGCTATCCTGGCGTGCTCAGGCGTGGTCACATCCATGATGACCCCGCCCTTCAGCATCTGGGCGAGGCCCGTCTTCACCGTCCACGTTCCCTTTTCCATCCCGCCTCCTTCGCCCCCGAAACCGGCACAGCTTCGTGGTCTGTAGTCCCCTATTCTACACTCGCCCCCCTCTATTGGCAAGCTCGCCTGCGCGCCCTGACCCGTCAGGATGCGGTTGTCCTCTGTGGATGCGGCGCCGGGGGGACGTGAACCGCCGGGGCTGCCGGAAGGAAGCCGGCGGCGCTGAGCCCGGCCGTCGAATGGGGAGAGTGGCGCCGGAAGGGCGTCCTGCCTAGACGTCGAGGTTTCGGACCTGGAGGGCATGGGCCTGGATGAAGGCCTTGCGGGGCGGCACCTCCTCGCCCATCAGCGTCTGCACGATCTCGTGCGCGGCCACCGCGTCCTCAACCTCCACGCGCATCATCACCCGCTGCTGCGGATCCATGGTGGTCTCCCAGAGCTGGGCCGGGGTCATCTCGCCGAGGCCCTTGTAGCGCTGGATATCCACGCCCCTGCCGCCCATCTTCGCCACCACGTTCTCCTTCTCCTTGTCGGAATAGACCCAGTGCTGGTTCTTGCCTCTCCTGATGCGGTACAGCGGCGGCTGCGCTATGTACAGGTGCCCGTCTTCGATGAGCTGCGCCATGTTGCGGTAGAAGAATGTGAGCAGCAGGGTGCGGATGTGAGAGCCGTCCACGTCCGCGTCGGTCATGATGATGATGCGGTGATAGCGCAGCTTCGCGACATCGAAGTCCGGGCCCATGCCCGCGCCTATGGCGGTGATGAGAGCGCGGATCTCCTCGTGGGCCAGCATCTTCTCGGGACGGGCCTTCTCCACGTTCAGGATCTTGCCCTTGAGGGGCAGGATGGCCTGAAAACGCCGGTCGCGCCCCTGCTTCGCCGAGCCTCCCGCCGAGTCCCCCTCTACGATGTAGAGCTCGCACTCCTTCGGGTCCTTCTCCGAGCAGTCGGCTAGCTTCCCCGGGAGTGTGGCGAACTCGTTTATCCCCTTTCTCGTGACCAGGTCGCGCGCCTTGCGTGCGGCCTCGCGGGCCCGGGCGGCCAGGAGGCACTTCTCGATGATCTTCCGCCCCTCCGCGGGATGCTCCTGGAGGTAGTAGCCCAGTCCCTCGCCGAACGCCGACTCCACCTGGCTCTTGACCTCGGTGTTGCCCAGCCGCGCCTTGGTCTGCCCCTCGAACTGGGGATCGGTGATCTTGACGCTGATGACCGCGGTCAGCCCCTCCCTGACATCGTCGCCGCTGAGGTTGGCCTCGTTCTCCTTGATCAGCTTGTACTTGCGGGCATAGTCGTTCAGCACGCGCGTCAGCGCCGCGCGGAATCCCGTCAGGTGCGTGCCGCCGTCCGCCGTGTTGATGCAGTTGGCGAAGCTGAGCGTGGACTCCGTGAAGCTGTCGTTGTACTGCAGCGCGACCTCAACC